>CAZMFH010000113.1:0-2399 GCA_964565485.1 uncultured Verrucomicrobiota bacterium
TCTTCCCAATAATTGTAGGATTCCTGACCATCCTTGGAACTATAAAGCGCTTTTTTCAAAACAGCCTGATTCATCCAGTCAAAAATTGGCAAACCGCGCAACGAAGGGAAAATAATATTGTCAGGACCAAGCTTATCAGCAACACAACCAATGGCATGCGCCATCAGCCAGGCCAAGAGATAGCTGCCGCTCCAGCAATCACGAGTTGAGCGCGCCTGCCCGATAAAATCCTGAACCGGTCCGACCTGAAACAAGAAAAATGCCGGATGCAGCGAGTTATCCGCCTTGCGCGCCACATCAAGAGCGCTCGCAATCGCGCAATGTTGCCAGATTGTGTGATCTGGAATGCGTGTATCGGCCGGCAAATAAGGCAGCATGGGCGCAAGTTCCGCCGCCCGGTCGCGCCAAAGCCGCCAGACCAGCCAGAATCTTTCTTGCACAGCAAATTCCGCCGCATAATCAGGACGTATGCTATCAAACACCTTTTCAGCCGTTTCCTGATCCGGCATTTTTGTTTTTTCCAGACGCTTGCCGGAAAACGGATGCGTAAAACCATCAAGCCTGGCTGAAACACTTTTGGCGCTGGGAAATATAAACCGATCCGCCGCCGAGGAACTCCAGTCGGCATCTTTGCCTTCCCAGATATGACCTGGCACCTTCAAGCTATCGGCATGATGCCGGGCGCGCGCAGTATGCTGCACCCCAAAATCATAGGCTTTTTCCGGTGGATCGTGCAAAAAAGCGGCCAGCTTCAATATCCAATTTGTGCTCATGACTTGTTTTCTACATCCTCACCGACAACAACTCAAGCTCAAAGACGTCTTCGGACGTTCCGTGGTTCCAATGATCAGGGCGCGATTTTGGCAATGAAGGGCGCCATCGGCAAGCCTTCACGGTTGTAGATGTAAATGTTGTCCGGATGCATGCCGTTACAGCCATAGCGCACTATTGCCGGCTTGGCGCCCTTCGGCAAAGACACAACCAGCGTGGCGCCGTCCAGCGCCGCTTCGCCCCAATGCCATTGTCCTCCAGCATCAGCCACAGAAACCGGCGGACATTTTCCGTCCTTGACCTCTTCCACCGGCGCCGTGCCCTCCTTGCGGCCCAGCATCAACCCGCTTTCGGAATGGCTGAAAGAAAGACGAACTTTCTCGCCTTCAACCTTGGCCGCACGGAAAAGCGGTCCGCTGCATTCGATATCTTTTTTGCCATAATCATTTTTCAACGCCCAAAGCGCCAGCCGTTCGCCGACATCTTTTTTGTTTGTGGGATGAACATCCAGCAAATCGCCGATATCAAGGCCGACGGACATGCCCGTATGCGGAATTTGCAGCGCGCGTTCCTGCGCCAGCCGTATTTTCTCCCATCTCCCGCTCGACGCCGGATCATCGGTCAAAGCCCGATACCCGGGCAACTGCACATAGTAAAAAGGAAATTCGCCCTGTCCCCATAAAGTCCGCCAGCCGCCAATCAAGGCGCGCATTTTGTGATAATAAATATCATCTTCACCGCCATTGGCTTCGCCCTGATACCAGATGGCGCCTTTCAGCGCAAAAGGCACCAGCGGATGGATCATGCCGTAATAGAACGTGAAGGGCGCGGGCCGCTTCTTTTGTTCCGCAGGCGTTTCGTCCGCGCGAAATGCATCAAATTGCGCCTGCCAGATCGGACGTAACGCCTGCAATTCCGGAATATCCGCCAGACTATCCGGATTCATCCAAAATTCAATTTTGGTTGAACCGCATGAGGAATGCAAAAGCCCGATCGGCACGCCGGTTTCCCGATGAATTTTACGACCGAAAAAATAGCCCGTGCCGGTAAAAGATCCGACGGTATTGGAAGCAGCAATCTTCCAGACGCCTTTCACATCGTCAAGCGGCGCCAGCGCGGCATTGATCGGCACATCAAAATGGCGGATTAACGGAAAATCATCCAGCTTGCGCTCATCTGGAGTGGAATACTGGCGATAAGTACGCCGCATATTGGATTGTCCGCCGCAGAGCCAGACATCGCCAACCACCACATTTTGGAATTCAATCTCCCGATCACCTGCCGCAATTTTCAAAACTTTTGGCGCGCTGTCAGCCGGCATGGGATCCAGACAGACTTTCCAACGGCCATCCTGACCGGCAACCGCCTGTTTTTCCTGATCGGCAAACCGGACCAAAACCGCCGCGCCGGGCTCGGACCAGCCCCAAACGGGCGCATTAATTTCCCTTTGCAACACCATATTATTCCCAAAAAATCCCGGTAATCTCAGCGCTTCAGCGCGGCCATGCAAAGACAACCCAACCAAAAACAAAACTGCAGCCATTTTCCATTGAGCAAACATATTGTATTCCCCCTAAAAAAGCGGGCTTTGCCCGCAACCCAATTTCAAGACAAAGAACCAGAAAAAG
>CAZMFH010000113.1:2409-8093 GCA_964565485.1 uncultured Verrucomicrobiota bacterium
TTCAAAAGCTAAAACAAACACCAAAGATTTTGAACAGAAGTTCGCAAAGATCGCTATGTTAATTTTAAAGCTCACGTTTTTGCAAGAAGTCAGGATTCAGAATAAACCGACTGCTGAATTCACTTTTGCATTGTTAATTGATAATTTTAACTTTCTTTTCGCTTCCCAAGAATCCACGCCATCATCGGCACGGCCACCCAGCGCAGAATAAGATTACTCACCACGGAGACATTCAGCAAACATTTGATGTTTTTAAACTTGCGCATTCAAGCACGGCGATACAAACGCTCAGCCATAATGTGTTTCACCACCGCATCCGGAGTCAGGTAGTTGATACTCAATCCTTCCGCCACACGCCGCCGAATTTCGGAAGACGATATGCCGACTTGATGTCCGTGGGCAACGCGGCTCAACAATTCATGCGTCTGCTGCTGATCAAGTTTCAGGCTGTCGGAGGTCATCTCAGCAACATTGTAGCCAGGCCGCGCGATGGTAACAAATCGGCAAAGCCGCAGCAATTCGCCAATCTCCTTCCAGAGATGCAATTCCGGCAATGTATCGGAGCCGATAATAAAACTAAAAACGCAATCAGGATCAAGGCGGCGCAAAATCCGCACGGTATCAACAGAATAGCTTGTCCCACCCTTCCTGACTTCAAGCTCACAAATTTCAAAACGCGCAGAGCCGGCCAAAGCCGCCTCCAGCATGGCCAGGCGGTCGGCGCTTGCGGCCAACACCGCCAAAGGTTTATGCGGCGGGCAGGCACAGGGCACAAACAGCACCTTATCCAACTCAAATGTTTCCGCAGCATCCTGGGCCAAGATCAGATGCCCAAGATGAACGGGATTGAAACACCCGCCCAAAATACCGATATTTTTTTGCAAAGCCCATTCCTCCCTGAAACACGCGCATCGGCGCACCGCAAATATCCGCCAATCCGGCGCAAATGCGCCGGTTTATTGTCCGGCGCCGGCGCGTTTCAAAAGATCAAGCACCGCATGATTCCCTTTCATATCCGCCCAACGCAGCGGTGTTTGCTGGTAATTATCCTTGACATTCAAATCGGCGCCACGTGCAAGCAAAAGTTTCGCCAGCTCCACATCGCCGCTTATCGCCGCATGATGCAAGGGGGCAAGCCCAAGCTCGTCCTTCAGATTGACATCCGCGCCGCGCTCAACCAACAAACGGGCGACCGGCGCTTGGGCAAATTTGATCGCAAGAATCAGGGGGGTTGCGGCATCCTTATCGCAAGCATTGATTTCCGCGCCACGCTCCAAAAGCGTCTGCGCAACTGCCACCTGCCCATAAAGCGCCGCAGTATGGAGCGGCGTCATTGCCAAATCATCGCGCGCGCTCGGCTCCGCGCCTTTGGCGAGCAAGATTTTGACAATTGCATTATGCCCCTTGCCGGCGGCATTGTGCAGCGGCGTCCGCAACTTTAAATTGCGCGCGTTGACATCCGCGCCGCGCGCCACCAGCAATTGCGCAACATCGCCACGCCCCATAAAGGCGGCCAAATGCAGAGGTGTCGCCCCGAAATCATTGCGCGCGTTGATATCCGCGCCCTGCCCCAGCAAAAGTTCCGTCACATCGCGTGAACCGCCGCCCGCCGCCCAATGGAGCGGCACATATCCGTTACTGTCCTTGAGATGCACCAAGGCCGGATCATGATTAAGAAAGGCCTTGACCGCATCGGTCTCGCCGCGCTCGCTGGCCGTATAAATACCTTGCGCCGCCGCACCGGCCAGAAAACTTCCGCACACCATCAAGATCGCGCCGCACACCATCATCCTGGCATATCGCATGTTCAATTGATCCTCCTTGCCACGCTTCCGGTTCGATACCCTTCCAAATCAAGCGTAATATACACGAAACCACAGCGTTTAGCCAATCGCGTAATTTTTTTGCGGAGGCGGGGGGCGGCAAGCCGTTCCATTGCGGTTTCTTCCGCTTCGATACGGCACAACGCGCCATGATGGCGCACACGCGCCTGGCGAAACCCCATTTGCCGCAAGGCGTCTTCCATCCGCGCAATCGCATTCAGTTTGGCAGAGGTGATCTTTTCGCCGCAAGGAATCCGCGACGCCAGGCAGGCCATAGCCGGCTTATCGAAAGTTGGCAAGCCCAGTTGCCGTGAGGCACGGCGGATCTCCGCCTTGGTCAAGCCGACCTCAAGCAGGGGGCTCACCACACCCAATTCAAGCGCAGCACGCTGACCGGCGCGATATTCGGCAGCATCATCGGCATTTGTGCCATCGGCGATATGCGCCATACCATGTTTGCCGGCAATAATCTTGATTTGGCGAAACAAGGCGCGCTTGCAATAATAACAGCGATTGACCGGATTGGCGGCAAAACGCGGCAAACTCAAGACGCGCACGGGAATGATCAGATGGCGCAGCCGGAAACTTTTGGCCAAATCAAGCGCCTCGCGCAACTCCCATTCGGGATAAATGCTGCCGTGCGCCGTTACGAGCAACACACGCCCGGCCAATTCGCGCCCGGCCACGCAAGCAAGCAGCGCGCTATCCGTTCCGCCGGAAAAGGCAATCACAAGTTCGCCCAATCCGCGCAAACGCGAACACAACGCCTGCATTTTTAAAGCAAGCAATCCCCCCCCCACGCCGTCGTCTCCTCTCCCAATCCGCAACACTGATGCCGCCCTGAATCCGCAACGGAATTTTTTGATACATCCGAGCCCTTTTCGGAATACCCACACCGTTACCCGCGCGGCCACATAAAACCTTAACACTTTCAGCTAATTTCAAAACTCACGTTTTGAAAGAATTCAGAATTAAGGAGTCAGAATTCAGAATAAAAACTTTTGCATTGCTAATTGATAATTTTAACTTTCTTCTGCCCCTCTTCCCGTCCCCGTTCTTCCATCGCTTTCTGTGTCAGCCCGGCAATGGCGTCCACCAAATACACAAACGCTTTTTTTCCAAGCTCGGCGGACGCGTTTTCCTGAAGATCTTTGATATGGCTTTTTTCCGGCAAATAGATCTTGGTTTGCGTTGCGTATGACGCCTCATAAATTTCGAAGCTTTTTTTCAAATCAACCAATTCCGGACGGAGATACATCATCAAGGAAGTTTCGATGATACCGGAATGCGCCATCGCCCGCGGCCAGGGAAAAACTTCATTATAAAAATCAGCCTGCTTCAACAAGGACGGCCAATGCGGCGTCAACAAGCGCATGCCATCCACAAGCTCATTATGTTCCTTGCTGAAAGCCTGCAAAGCCGTTATTTCCGGCCCATGCCCGCCAAGCGCCACACATACCTTAAACCCCATCCGCGCCATACCCTCAAACATTTCCACATAAATCTGCCGGCATAACTCGCGGCTGAAAAACATGCTGGGCGGGAAAAGATTATGCTTGCCGGAACGGATTTCCGCATACGTCCACGGCGGCGCCCCGGCCTGCCCAAACGGAACCTGCGGAAAAACTATTCCACCAATTTTCTCGGCTACAGCCAGGGCAAGCTCATACATTGGCGTCATATCAACCGCCAAAGTATTGTGCGCGCCATGATCCTCCACCGGCGCAGTT
Organism: uncultured Verrucomicrobiota bacterium; assembly: GCA_964565485.1. GTDB lineage: Bacteria > Verrucomicrobiota > Kiritimatiellia > JAAZAB01 > JAAZAB01 > CAZMFH01. The sequence goes on from CAZMFH010000113.1 coordinate 5,963, forward strand.
GTTAAAAATGCCAGCGGACATTCGGCAAGCTTTTTGAAAAACTCGTCAATAAAAAGCTCTTCCCATTTATGTTTGTTACGCATGATGATTATCCTTTCAATTCGGTCTTAACAATCCGCGCAAAAACCGCCATTCCTGTGGCGAACCGCCGGGCGATTTGGAACCCGCAAAAGCCTCGCCCACATACATGCCAATCAGCAACACTTTGCCCCGCCCATAGCGCCCGCCAATAACCAATGACTGCCCAATTTGATCGCTGAGCAAAACAGTCCCTTTCCGTCCCTTGCGCAGCAAAAGATGATCGCACCAGCTTCGACGCGAAATACCACGCGGCATTTTTGTGATTTGTTTCTCTTTACCAGTTGGCAGTCCGATTTCCGGGAAAAGCGGCGGTGCAAATTTGTTCCAACCGCAGGCGTCATACATCAGCGCCAAAACCCCGCCGTTATACACCCAACGCCGCAGCCCCGAACGCGCACGATTGAAGTAATAGGAAGATGGCGCCCTCGTAATCAAGACTGCCTCAGTTTGACACAAATCCGCAGGATCCAGGCGCGGCAAAAGAAAAGCGTTAAGACGTTTATCCTCATTGAGCTTACCGACAATCAAACCGCTGCCGGGATTGGCTTGATAGACACCGACACGCAACCCTGGCTTGGATGGGATTGTCATGCAGCAACCGTGATTTTCCAGCGGACGATAAACAGCTTCTCCATTCCAGCGCGCGATTGCCTCGCCAACCTGATCAATCGCCGCCATATGAACCTGACGAAACTCCTCAAGCGTTGGTTTCCATGCCGTCTGCAACAAACCCAGCAGCTTGCGCGACGGAATATACCGGCGGGCAAAAAGCGCAGTCTCCTTGAAATTATTATCGGATGACCAATTACTTGCCGTTGGAATCTGGTCATAACCAGCGCGCGCAAGCCGCAAATATGTATCAACCGGCCTGGCCGGCAATTCCCTGGCACCCAATTCCGGCATACAACGTTTAACAACCAGGCGCGGATCGAGATTATTATACCACCAATTCCCCTGCACAACAGAACGCGGCATTTTTTTCTCATATTCATCCGGACGCGACCAATGATGATCCGCCCAAACCCAGGCGCGCGAACCGTGTCTTTCGACATTTTTCACCAAGAAGTTCAAGTCACTCCACCAGAGATCGCCATTCCGAATCACAATATACTCGTTAATCCGCTGCGTCATGGCAGTTTCCTCGTCCATCCCCAAATGGAAGAAACGCGGACGCCCAAAGAGCGCACAAACCTCGCCGATCAGATCGGCGCAAACCTTGTAATAAGCAGGCGTTGACACACAGCGGGCATACGGTCCCAGCCAGTTGTCATGACAGGCGGAAAAATTAAGTTTTGGTATAGGCTCCAAGCCCATCCGCCGCATCTTCTCAAGCTCCCTGCACAATCGGCCAATGCTCCACGCATTTTTGACGGCGATTTCGGGGTGGCTCTCATAACGCACGCCATCGCCCAGATCCAAAACCACCATATTCATGCCGACGGCGGCCATACGCTCAAGAATATCATTCCAAATCCGGTCGTCAAATCGCAGATGTGGTTGATACAGCCCATAATGGTCAGAGGAAAACAGATCCCTGCGATCCCCCCACATATTAAAACTTAAATGCAATAAATTAGCCCAAATACAGTGTTTCATTGTTTCTCCAAAAAGACAGGCTTTGTCCGCAACCAAAGAGAAGGAAAAGAAAAAGTTAAAATGAACAATTAACAATTTAAAATTCAAAAGTTAAAAACAAACACCAAAGATTTTCAACAGAAGTTCGCAAAGATCGCTATGAGCCACTCTTACATTGTTAATTGATAATTGCTAATTTTAACTTTCTGCCCCCTCTTCCGACCTTAAAACCTTAACACTCTAAAACATAAAACCTTACATCTTATCTCCCGAAAAACAAAATACCCGGTGGAATATACTCATAAGCGCCCATATCAATTTTGCGGCTAAACCGGTCCAAACGCGGATACCCATTTAAATCAAAGGCATTCATTGTCCAATCCTGATTCGTCCCTGTATTAATACAAGGCGAATCTTGCGCCAACCGGAAATCACCGGCATAGAAATCAATAAAACCAGGCGCAACCTTGATATT
>CAZMFH010000114.1:0-7923 GCA_964565485.1 uncultured Verrucomicrobiota bacterium
GGCGCCCACATTTCATGCAGCATGGCGATGACGGCATCGGTCATCATCGTTGCCGCTTCCGGAATAAGCTTCCGCGACATAAACGGCCACTCGCCATAGCCGCCGCGATTGGCCTGGCCTACCGGAGGAATATAGCCGGCATAATCGTTGGCATACGCCACGACCAGGGTATGCGCGGCGGGCGAATACCGTTTGATTTCCAGCCCCAAGGCCGTAAACGCTTCCCCAGACGAGGCCGTCAACGCGATATCGCCCAAACGCAGACATTGCACCGGCACTTCCAATTCAGCCGGTTCGGGATTCCATGCGTCGTAACACAGCGGCCAGGCTTTTTCAAGAAAATTGGCGTTGGGTTTGTTACGGATGGCGTCAATCATCCGGTCGGTTTCAGGCGTTTTGACCAGCGGTGGTATTTTTAATTGCCGGTAACGAAAATCCACCGGCGCAACCGCAACCGGCGCAACCTCCCGTTCAATGGCCGACAGGGCTGCGCCAGCTATCCCGCGCCCCACTCTTTCCCGCTCAAGCCCAAGCATACAATCCACATCGCCGCATGCCCCCTGTAAAAACAGGCAAGGCACATCCGCGCCATAGACCGCCGCCAATATCCGCGCCATTTCACCGGGCCATTCCGCCCAAATTTCGTCGCCTCCGCTGTTGGGGTGCGCCGCGAAGTTGACCACCAACGCCCGCACCTTTTTCTCAGCATCCCGCGCGCACAAAACCTGCACGGAAGCATCCAATTCGCCGGCATGACCAATACGTTCATCCTGGGACTGCTTAAACTGACGCCGGTCGTAAACTTCCTTGCCGTTCATTAACCGGAATAATTTATTATATGCATATCCTTCCGCCTCAGTTCGGCCGTAATGCAATGTGGCTTCAAACATACCCGCACAAGCTGCCTGCGCCGCCGCAACAATCGCATCCGCAATAACTTCATTATGGCCGGGAACAGGATCAATGGGATAGATTTGACTTTTTACCAATGCCGGACCGGTATGCGTATGCGTGGCCGAAATCAGGATCGCATCCGGCGCAATGCCGCAAGAGTCCGCAATACGCGCACGCGCAGGAACAGCAAATTCGGGAACCACATAGAGCAAATCATTGGCAACCAAAGCCAGGCGCTGGCCACCCGCATCAATCACCACAACTTTGGCATACAGGTCGCTTCTGACCTCCTTGGCCAAGCGCTTATGACAACGTCCGCACAGTTCCGACCCAAGCGGTGGCGTGATCTTGCGTTGCGCCACGCCAACCTTACAGGCTGTTAAATCGGACATAATTATATTACCTTCCTCCCAAGTCGGGCTTTGCCCGTAACCAATTTTGTCTTTGGTGGGGCGAGACCTCCGGGCGAGCCGCCCAACATAACGCAGTCCTGTAGCTTTCAGGCGCTCGTGAACTTCTGCCGCATCCCCTATACTTCCATCAGGTGCTTTCCCGCTGAAGAAAAGCACCTTGTAGTTACTTCTTAGCTTGCGCGGCTTTCTTCTCTTCCACGATTTTCTGGATTCTGGCCGGATCAATTTCCTTGAGATTATCCATAACCTTGCAATATGCCTCCGCCAAAAGCTTGACGGTCGTATCGTCATTCGGCGCGCGTAGCGGCATATTCAGACCGAAATGCGTCTGGGAATGGCGCAATGCTGCGGGATAATTTTCCGGGATGTATTCGACATCCTTGCCGGCATTATCAACGCTCCAAGGCACACCATGGCCATAAGCGTTTTTGCGTTTAAATACCGTCATTGCCGGCAGAATATATCTCTGCCAAACAACAGTCCGGACACCCTCAAACTTCAATGTCTGGACAATCGCATCGCGGAAGATCGCCGGATCGCCGGTCCAGCCGATTTTTTGTGTATCCAAACGGACAACATACTCATACCAGCTTGGCGTGTGTCCTTCAGGCACGACCGGCAGAATTAACCCCTTAGCCGCCAGATGCTTGACCTGTTCATGGAAGGCCATGGTGTGTTCCTGCTGAGTTTTGATATAATAATCCAGTTTCGTGAGCTGCGCGCGCCCAAAGGCTGCGGTCAGATCATTGTTACGATACATCCAGCCAATCATGTGCGCGTGATAATCGCGATCCTCGCCCGGCGCCTTGGTTTCGCCAAACGACCATAACTGCCGGGCTTTCATGGCTTTATCGGCGTCGTCGGTAACAAAGAGTCCGCCTTCTCCGGAACCAAGCGTCTTGTTCTGGCTAAAGCTGAAAGCGGCGCAGTCGCCGAATGTCCCCACCTTTTTGCCTTTGAATAAAGCGCCGTGCGATTGGCAGGCATCCTCGACCACGGCCAGGTTGTGTTTGCGGGCAATGGCCATCACTTTATCCATATTCAAGGCCAAACCGTGCAGATGAACGGCCATAATGGCTTTGGTGCGCGGAGTAATGGCCGCCTCAAGTTTGTCCAAATCCATATTGATGGTGTTAAAATCAATATCCACGAAAATCGGGATGGCGCAATGGTGCAGAATACAGGTCGCGCTGGCCGACCAGGAATAAGCGGTTACCAGAACATGATCTCCGGCGCCAACTCCGCAAGCCACAAGCCCCATATGCAAAGCGGCCGTGCCGCTGTTTGTGGTGATACAAAATTTGTTGCCGTTCCAGGCGGCAAATTCTTTTTGTAAGAGCTGGCAGTTTGGCCCGAAAGCGTGGCTCGTCCCCCGCAAAGACGCCATGACCAGCTCTTCATCAATTTTATCAATTGGCGGCCAGGGTTTGATAGTGCCATTCGGAACAGTTTGTTTCCCGCCATAAACAGCCAAATTACTCATGACATTTGCCTTTCTTGTTGAAAAAGATACAACCTTCGCTAATGAGTGTAATCTGGCATACTCCCGTTTTTTTGTCAATATCTACAACTGCTAAAATGATTTCTTTTTCTGCTATGCCTGTTTTGGCGAATTTGCTGAAAAACAACATCGCAGCGTTCAGGTCAAGAGAGACTGAAGATGCTTGCGAGCCGCCATTGTACCGCGCACCACATCATCCGGCCGCTCATATTCCAGGGACAGGAAGCCTTTATATCTGTTCTTTTTGAGCGTTTTAAGGATTTTCGCATAGTTTAGTGTGCCCCTGCCAAGCTCCACATATTCATAGCCAAACCATTTGCCCGTGCCTGTATGAATGCAATCTTTTAAATGCACATGCAAAATGTTTTGAGCCAGTTGTTCGGCGGCAGCAACAGGATCTTCCCGGGAAACCACAAAGTTGGCCGGATCGAACGTTACCCCGACATGAGCAGAATCAACGCCTTCAAGTATTCGCAAGACGGCGGCGGCAGTTGAAGTAACGCCAAAATGGTTTTCAAGAGCCAGTTTCACGTTCGTATTTTCAAGCAACGGACACACTTTGCGGATGTTGCTTATGATGCGTTGAAAGGTATAGTCATCAATGTAGCGCTCCTGAATGTGGCTGGCGAAAACTCTGATGATATCCGCCCCCAGCGCTGATGCGGCTGCAATTTGCCGACGCAAGGCATCCATTTGCGCCGGAAAAGCACGCTCATTAACGCCAAAGTCTATTGTGCCCATAATTGCCACAGCTTGAATTTTATGTGCGTTTAACATAGCTTTCAATTCTGCAAACGATTGCTTGCGCTTGCCCGTAATATATGGACTAACGAATTTCCAGGCAAGGTCAAGATACCTGAATTTCAGTTCGGCTAAAATAGCAAGCGTCTGCTGCAAATCAATTTTGGCCGCAAACATTTCCGTACAAGTCGAAATCTTGTTCACATGAATCCTTTCGTATCACGCCAAGCCTGATTCTTCATGCACATTGGCTGAATTAGATCCTATTTGGCGGTTTTTTGGGCTTGCGCGGCTTTTTCATCGCAGATTTTTTGAATTTTCGCCGGATCAATTTCCTTTAAATTATCAAACACCTTGCAATACGCTTCGGCCAAAGACCTGGCTGAAGCAGTGTTGTTTGGAGCGCGCAAAGGCAGACCGATCGTTAAATGAGTCTGCGCATGGCGCAGCGCTATCGGATAATTTTCCGGAATATATTCGACATCTTTGCCGGCATTATCAACGCTCCATGGCACACCTAATCCAAACGCATTTTTGTTTTGGAACACCTTCATGGCGGGCAAAATCATTCTTTGCCAAACTCCGGCCCAAGCGCCTTCGGCGCGTAATGCCTGTATGATTGCCTGACGAAAGACCGCCGGATCGCCGGTCCAACCGATTTTCCGCATATCCAAACGCGTAACATATTCATACCAGGCATGGACGTGTCCCTCGGGAACTGTCGGTAAAATCAGGCCTTTTCCCGACAAATGTTTGATTCCATCCTGAAAGGCCAGTGAGTTTTCTGCTTGTGTCTTGAGATAATAATCAAGTTTTCGCAATTGAGCCCGGCCAAATGCCGCGGTCAGATCGTTATTGCGATACATCCAGCCGATCATGTGCGCATGATAATCGCGGTCCTGTCCCGGCGTTGCGATTTCACCAAATGACCTTAATTGCCAGGCCTTGCCGGTTTTTTCGGCGTCATCACTGACAAACAAGCCGCCTTCTCCCGAATTCAAAGTCTTATTTCGGTTTAGACTGAAAGCGGCGCAATCGCCGAATGTCCCCACTTTTTTGCCTTTAAATAACGCGCCATAGGACTGACAGGCGTCTTCAATCACCGCCAGGTTGTGCTTCTTGGCAATGGCCATCACTTTATCCATATTCATTGCCAAACCGTGCAAGTGAACCGCGACAATGGCTTTGGTGCGCGGCGTAATGGCCGCCTCGATTTTGTCTTCATCCATATTCATTGTGTCGAAATTGATGTCCACAAACACCGGCACCGCACAATGTTGCAGAATACAGGTTGCGCTGGCCGAGAAAGAGTAGGCGGGAGTCAGAACATGATCGCCCGCGCCGACCCCGCACGCCGCTATTCCCATATGCAGAGCAGCCGTTCCGCTGTTGGTGGTGATGCAATATTTGTTGCCATTCCAGGCGGCGAATTCCTCCTGGAACTTATTGCAGTTGTAGTTGGGCACCAAGGCGTTTTGCCCTTCGAGGGAGGCCATAATCATATCTTTATCCGTTTGATCAATAAAAGGCCAGGGTTTGATTGTGCCGACAGGAACTGTTTGCTTGCCGCCATAAATGGCCAATTTGCTCATAATTGCTTTTCCTTTCTGTATTGGGCTTGGCCCATCACGCATATTTTGATGAGGCTCTTTCATTACGAAACGCTTTGTCATTGGTTATTTTATGAATTGTCGCGTTCTTCTTTTTCAATCATGTCGAGAAGAAGCTTGGCGCGTTTTTCCAAAAATGACAGCCATGCTGTTGGGTCAATAAAGGGATTGGCCGCGCCGGGTTTCGCTTGGGAGATTTTGAGCAGAGCGTCATTGTGACCAAGGTGGTTGCCGAAGAAAACGTCAACGCGCTCCAATTTCAACCGCTCAAGTCCCGATAGAAATTGATTACGACAGCTATGAGAAAGGCCATAACCGTCGAGGAACTTTTTGGACATGGCGTTGATTCCAACGCCACCGTGCGTTCCGGCTCGATAAGTTTTTTTTCCATCGGTGATATTTAAGAAATACGACATTACTCCGGGTGTATGGCCAGGCGAGGCGACACATTTTATCTCGGTGTCGCCCAAACGGATCACTTCACCGTCATGAACGATCTTGTCCGCTTCGAAAGGGTCGTCGTAGGTAAAACCCAGTTCTTTTGCCCAGGTCAAATCCAATTTGCCATTAACATAATCCTCATCACCGGCGCCGATGAAAGTTTTCGCTCCGGAAAGCGCTTTCACCGCCCGCGTGCCTCCAATATGGTCAATATGACCGTGCGAATGGATAATATATTTAACTTGCCGAGGATCGAATCCCATTTCCCACATTGACTCAAAAAGTAAATGCCTGGTTTGCGGCATGCCGGTGTCCAACAGAATCAAGCCGTTGGTGGTGGCAATCAAATAGGAAGGCCCGGAACGAGTCCCGACATAATAGAGATTGCCAAAAACCTGAAAGGGTATAATTCTTTGTTTTTCAAAATCTGTTTTGTATCCGGCTGTCATAATAGCAAAGCCTCGCTTTCTTGTTTTTTCTGAATCCTCTTTTATTGTTGCTCAGCGTTGAGCGCGCCCTTGACGAGAATCTCGCGGCATTTTCTGAGTCGGCCGTAGCGGTTTTCGCCAACCAGCCAGACTTGCCATTTGCCGGGCTCTTGAATCAGGCTGGCGGGAATCATTGTCCTTCTGTTTTGCCGATCCTGCTCGGTTAAAAAAACATTGTATCGCGCGTAATAATTTTCCTCGCCGCGACTTAAAAAGATTGTAATGACGTTCATGTTCGCGGCATGAAATTCCACTTCCAGCTTTTCATTGATTATGACTTCCTCAGGGAAGGCGACAAAATCCAAGTCGCATACGGAAAATTCGCACGCCTGGCTCATCGAGCCGTCATTCATTACACAATGCGCCGTATAGTCCCCGCATACGGAAAATGACCTTTCGACAACGCCTGGGCCGTTTAAGGCGATTTCTTCAACCACAGCGCCGCCGCGTTTGATGACAAGACTTTTAACGCCTCGCGAGTCTGTGTCCATCACGTTGATTTTTACAGGCTGATCTTTGTGATAAGGAACCCAGTCACCAAGGTCGAGCAATAAGACGCGATTGATCATGGGCGCCGCAGCATCCTCTTTGTAGTTGGGGAACAAGAAAGATTCAGCGCGGTTAGCTCCGCGCCAAACGTCAAAATCAACCATTCGATACAACTTTCTCATTTTGGAAGAAATGTGTGAATCGAAATTTGCAGCGGGATAGTTCAAAGTTCGTGTCGTTGGCGGCCAGCAATCTTCCACCAAAACATCAGTAACAGCGCCGTTTTCGTTCCGAATAATTTCCGTTATAATTTCCACGTGACTGGAAGCCGATGTCGGTGTCGGCGGCGTAAAAATGATATCGCCCACTTCCGCGGCTTGCGCTGACTGCGGCTCCACTAATTTAACCCCTTCACGACAGGGTGTATGGTGACGAGCTACGTAATAAAATCCGCATTGCAACGCGTAGCTGGTATATGAAGAACAAACTTTGCCGTAGTAAGCTCCCGCACTCTTCAATTTACCCGACAGGTTCTCACTGTAAAGAATGCTGCGCGGATTCTGCACGGCGGCCAGAAATGTTTTCAAAAAAATGTCAAAGCCAATGTCCCGGCCGATAGATTTTACGCTGGAATACGGCACGCCGGTATATTCTTTCCCTTTTTCATAATATCCGCAGCCTTTGATGATCGGCATACCCTCTGCCACGGGAATCCATTTTATCCGTGACATAATCCGCGCATATTTTACCGCATTCTGCCGCCATTCGTTTGATTTGTCCTGCCGTCTGTTTTCCATTTGTGGTTCTTTCCCCAACCCGGCATAGCCGGAACCATAAAGGATTCCGACTCTGCCGGGTGATAATTTTTTGATACATCCTTGCAACAACAAGGAGGCTTACTATGCAAACATCTTTTCTTGAACGACATGACAAGGACATTCTTTATCGCATTGATCATCACCGCCTGCAAACAGTCGCATTCGTTTTGAATTTTGCCGGAAGGCTTGTTTGGAACGCGTTGATCAGCGGTCCGCATACATCCGGTTGATGCTTTTTACCGTCCATTCAACCAGTTGATCGCCACCTTCCGGCCCGACATCCGTGCTGGACGGCACGGCGCCATAGCCCTTGTGCGCAATCGAGCGCGCACTGGGCAGATACGTGCCATTACACCCCGCTTTCTGCACCAGCTGCACCAGAAAAGTCTGTATCGCCTTGCTGCGCGCCCTAATCCGTGTCGCATAATCAACGTAGAGCTCGAACGGATTGGTGGCAAACGCTATTTCACCAAGGCGAATGGCATGTAATTCGACCGGGATCGTTGGTTGGGCTTGCTGTAATTCAAA
>CAZMFH010000115.1:0-215 GCA_964565485.1 uncultured Verrucomicrobiota bacterium
GTAAATATTGATATGGATACGCAACCATCAGATCAGGCTCCCGGGCGCGAAGGTCTGCCCAGTATTGAAGGATTCCGCTTGATTTGCAAGCTTGGGCACGGCCGCACGACTTCGGTTTGGAAGGCGGAACAGATTTCCCTGAATCGTTTGGTTGTAATCAAGATTTTGCTGGAACATCTTTCGCGCGAGCATGATGATGTGGAACGTTTTAAGAC
>CAZMFH010000115.1:225-7906 GCA_964565485.1 uncultured Verrucomicrobiota bacterium
CAGGTCTATGACTTCGGTCAGTCGCGTCTGGATCAGCGTTATTATTTTGTGATGGAATACATTTCCGGCTATACAATCGGCGATTGGTTGCGCCGCAAAAAACGCATTGCGGAATTGGACTCCTTGATTGTGGCGCATGGTGTGGCGGACGCCCTTAAGTTTGCTTGGGATCAAGCTGGAATTATTCATTGCGATATTAAACCGGATAATATCATGGTGGATGGCGATGGGACGGTCAAGGTAACCGATCTTGGATTGGCGCAAGCAGTACGCAAGGCAGGTATGCAGCCGGAGCGGCGCAATGAGGATGAAGTGATTGTAACCGGCACGCCCAATTACATGTCGCCCGAACAGGCGCATGGCGACCGGGCGCTTGATTGCCGGACAGATATTTACGCCATGGGCGCTTCGCTCTATCACATGGTTACCGGGCATCTTCCGTTTGCGGATAGTCCGCCCGATGTGGTTATGGAGCGCCAGATGCACGAGGAATTGCCGGATCCACGTGAGCTTAATCCGGAGTTGTCGCTAACAATGGCGGAATTTATCCAGAAAATGATCGCCAAGGATATGCTTGTGCGGTTTCAAACCTGGAGCGAGGTTTTGACCGAAATTGTTCGCATGGAGCGTGTCTTGCGCGAGCGGACACAAAGCGCCAGGGAAGCGCCGTCCGCCAAAAGCGCGGTATCGGCAAGTGTGGCGGCGGCAACGCCTGCTGCGCAATCTCCTTCGCCGGATGTTGCGCGGTTTTGCACATCTTGCGGCAAGCCGATTGAGGGTAAAATGCGGTATTGTGCTTTCTGCGGCAAGCATCTGGCCGGATCCGCAAAATCCGGAGCGGCGCGCGTTCCGCATGCGCAGACAATTCGCTTGAAGCCGATTGAAAATGCGCCGGTCAATGCCGATGTTGCTCCGGCGGCGCTGGAAATCAAGCGGCCATCCGCTTTGCGCCGGCGTTTTTCTTTTTTTATGGATAATGTGCGCATGGTGTTTTCGCTTTTGTTGATTCTTTTTCTGCTCTTTTACGGCTATCAGTTGCTGGTAAAGGAAAATGACATCATGATGCCGATCAAAGAGGCGGCGGTCGAACGGTTCCTGCCTTTGCTGGGTGGCATTGAGGAGTCGCTTTTGAATTGCGGAGAAAGCCTGCAGGAGGCAAGCCGGAAAATGTGGGCCGATTTTAAGGCGCGTCCGCGCGCCCGGCCAGCGCCGCGTGAGGCTGAGGCTGATTCGGACGCATTGCCGCCATCCCGTCCGGAACAGACTGACCCGGAAACGGTTGTGGATGAGAAGCACGCCGCGCGCAGGCCGGATTCGCGTGTTGCTTCAGATGCCGAAGCTGACGCAATGGGCGACTGGACCAATTTCGGCCGGGCATCCAGCAAGCCTGCTTCGCCTTTCAGGTGAGTGGAGCGCTGTTCGCCTGACCTTCCAGAAATGATCTGCCGCGCGGCATGGGATCGAGTCCGAATCGTGCAGCCAAGCTTTGAGCCACATCATAAAAGCCTTGCCTTATGCCCAGCGATTGTCCCTTATGTTGCGGCTGATAAACCAAAAGCGGCACATATTCCCTTGTGTGATCTGTTCCGTGGAAGGTTGGGTCGTTACCATGGTCGGCTGTCATCAGCAGCAGATCACCGCGCGATAGAAGCGGCAGAAGTTTTGCCAGGAAGGCATCGGTCTGCGCAAGGGCTGCAGCATAGCCGTGAATGTCGCGCCGGTGCCCGTAGAGCATGTCAAAATCAATGAAATTGGCGAAAATCAGGCCGGAAACTTTTTTTTGAACCAGTTCCATCAGTTGGGCTTGGGATGCGGCGCTTGTGCCTGTATGGAAAGAATGTGTGATGCCGCTGTGCGCAAAAATATCTTCAAGTTTGCCCACCGCCCACACATCAATACCGGCTTGTGTCAGCCGGTCAAGAATCGTTGGCTCGGGCAGGGGATAGGAGTAATCGCGACGGTTGACCGTGCGCTGGAATGCGCCCGGTTGTCCGACAAAGGGGCGGGCAATCACCCGTCCGACACGATAGGGATTGCAAAGCTCGCGCGCAATTTCGCAGGCGCGATAGAGTTCGTCCGCTGGAATTATTGTCTCGTGGGCGGCTATTTGGAAGACGCTGTCGGCGCTGGTATAAACAATCCATGCCCCTTCTTGCAGGTGGCGTTCGCCAAGTTCCTCGATGATTGCTGTGCCGCTGGCGGCCTTGTTCCCTATCAATTTTCGTCCGGTGCGCGCTTCAAATGCCTGGGTTAGCGCCGGAGGAAATGATGGCGCTTGCGGTGGAAAAACATGAAAGCCGTGCGGCAATTCCAATCCGGCAATTTCCCAATGGCCGGTGGTGGTGTCCTTGCCTTGCGATTTTTCACGCATGGCGCCGAAATCGGAGGAAGGTTGGTCGGTTGGAGCCACACCGCAAATTGCTTTGCCGGTCGGAATGAGCGCCGGAATATTGCCCAACCCCATGCTTTGCAGAACGGGCAGATTCAAGCCTCCGACGGCTTCCGCAAGATTGGCGAGCGTATTGGCGCCTTCATCGCCGAAAGCTGCGGCGTCCGGCGCGGCGCCGATGCCCACTGAATCCAGTACAATCAAAATTGTTTGCATGAAGGTTGTGTTTAAAGGATTTTGAATCTGGGCAGATCCTGAATATCCACCATTCCGATCAGGCGCCCTTTCGAATCAATGACGGGCAGGTCGTCAATGGCGTGTTTTTCGAAAATTTTTAGCGCGGAGACAGCCAGTTCATCGGCCTGCACGGTAATTGGATTGCGGGTCATTGCTTGTTTGATTGGAAGCTCGGCGATGGCATTGTGCGGTTTGCTGATCATGCGGCGCAGGTCGCCGTCAGTGAAGATGCCGGCCAGTTTGCCGCCTTTGGTTTTTACTCCTACCGCGCCGGAACGCGCGCTGGTCATGGCCAGGATGGCATCCTTGATTTTTGCATTCGGCGTAACGCTTGCCAGCCTGGCGCCGGAGCGCATGATGTCGGCGATGCGCAGTAAGAGGGTTTGGCCGATGGCGCCGCCGGGATGCAATTTGGCGAAATCCTGCCTGCGGAACCCGCGCGCTTCAAGCAGCACAATGGCGAGCGCATCGCCAACAGCCAGCATGGTTGTTGTGCTGGCCGTCGGGGCCATGTTGAACGGACATGCTTCGCGCCGGACAGCAACGCGGATTACGGCATCTGCGGCGCGCCCAAGCGCGCTGCCAGGTTCGCCGGTCATGGCAATGACACGCACATCCTGGCGTTTGATGAACGGCAGGATTTCGATGATTTCCGAGGATGCGCCGCTGTAACTTAACGCCAGGAGGACATCGTTGCGGCAGAGTATGCCCAAATCGCCGTGCAGCGCCTGGGATGGATGCAAAATAACGCTGGGTGAGCCTGTGCTCGCCAAAGTGGCCGAAATTTTTTGGGCAATATAAAAACTTTTGCCGACGCCGGTAACGACAATTTTGGCGTCTTGGTCAAGCGCCTTGCGCATTATTTGCACGCTTTGCGAGAATCCGTGTCCGATCTGACGGCGCACATGTCGCAATTCCTCTATTTCGATGGAAAGAATGTCAACAGCGCGGCGGATTGTTTTCATGATGGTTTTCCTTTTTGCCTGAGCGGTTGGGCGAACATGATTTTGGTTGCCTCTGCCAGCAATAATGCGGCCGGAAGCAACAGTAATATGGCGATGATTCCAATCAGCGAAAACCGATAACGTCCGATCAGCATCAACAAAGACCAGACCGAGACGCAGAACATGAAAAGCATGGGCAGCAAAACAAAACCAATCGGTTTGCCGCTTTTGCGCATCCAGACGGTGATAACCAGCAAGGCGAGTCCGGCGAGCATTTGGTTGGAAGCGCCGAATAAGGGCCAGATGGCTTTCCAGGCCGGAATGGGGTGGCCGGCCGCATCATGCAGCGTTATCGAAACAAGAATTATTGGTAGAATCAACGTGGCCAATGTGGCCAGGTAACGCATGCTTCCGCCTTTTAGTCCGAAAAATTCCTCAAAAATGTAACGTCCCAGTCGTGTGGCGGTGTCGAGCGTGGTCAGAATAAAAGCGGAAATGGCCAGCAATCCGAAAGCGAATCCGGTTTGGGCTGATGCGCCGCAAATCTCAAAGAAGCCGGACATGCCGCTGGCATAAATTATCATTGGCGGTTTCCCGGATAATGCTCCGTTAAGCGGCAGCATGGCCACAATAATCACTCCAATTACCCCGACCAATCCCTCGACCAGCATGGCGCCATAGCCGATTTTACGCGCATCGCTTTCCTTGTCGAGCTGTTTGGATGTTGTGCCGGAACTGACCAACGCATGAAAACCGGAACATGCGCCGCAGGCAATGGTAATAAAGAGCATCGGAAACAGTCCGCCCAATTGCGGATCATTCCAGGCCTTGAATGCCGGATAAACAATCGGGAAATGCCCGCATAAAATTCCCAGAAATCCACCCAGGACGGAAGCCAGGAGCAGGAACGACGAAAGGTAGTCGCGCGGCTGCAAAAGCAGCCAGACCGGCATGGTGGAAGCCGTAAAACAATACACCATGAGCGCCATGCTGACAGCTTTTTTGGGGTTGGCGCCTATTAGTGCCGCTAAATTTTCGACGGGGATCGGCAGGCGTTGCCCGGCCCAAATGGCGGCAAAAACCAGCGGCACAAAGAAAAAGGAGGCATTTTTGATGCGTAGTTTCATGCGGTAAACGGATAGTCCGAAAACAATTGCCAGCGCAATGAACATTAAAGATGATGTGGCTACGCCGCCGTCGTTGACAAATGTGTCCGCCGTCAGATCGGTGAAAACCGCCAGAACATAGACCAGTGAAAGCCAGATAAAAGTCAGCAAAAGTCGGAAGGCCGCCGGAGACATTGTTTCCCGGGCGATTTGCGCAATTGATCGGCCTTGTCGGCGCATTGATGCCGCAAGCGCTGAAAAATCCTGGACGCCGCCGATAAAAATGGCGCCAATCAGAATCCAAAGGAGCGCCGGCGCCCATCCGAATGCCAATGCCGCGATGATTGGTCCGATGATCGGTCCGGCGCCGGCAATAGAAGAGAAATGGTGGCCGAATAATATGGCCGGATGTGTCGGCACCCAATCCACGCCGTCATAATCGGTGTGGCTGGGTGTGGCGTGTTTGTCGTTTATCTCAAAACGTTTTTCCAGAAACCTGCCATAGAAAAAATACGCCGCAATAAAAATGAAAATTGCGCCTATAAAAACAAACGTGAGCATGGACGGGATTTTAGGAATTTTGTTTTGAGAGGCAAGCTTAATCGTTTTTTTTACGGGTAAATAGCGCCGGCATTCCGCGCCATCCGCTTGCCGGTGCGCTGATTGCTCCGGCGCCGGATTCGTTGCGCGCTCTGACAAAATAATAATTGGTGGCGAACGGCGCGGACTCATGATCTTCAAACCATGCGCGCTGTGTGTCGCCGATCAGTTCCGCATTGTTGAAATTTGAATTGGCGCTGCGCCATATTTCATAATCATATGCGTTTTGGACGGCGCGCCAGGTTAGTTTTAACGGCGTTCCAGCTTGACCGGCGCTTGCGACGAGTTCGCTTGCGCGGTCGGGCGGCGCTGAGGATGGGTGGGTGGCGAAGATGCCCTGGCTGGCATTCAAAAAACTGCCGCTGCAATTGGTTGTTAGCGCCACGGCGCGCACCATGAAAAGCGCTGCCGCCGGCGCAGCGGCAATTTCCCAGCAGGTGTTGGTGATTAAGTGTTTGTTGATGCGCGCGAACGGGCCGGTGATGTTTGTGCCGCAATAGATGTTGTAACCGAGCGCTTTGTCGGGCGCATTTTCCCAGGTTATGATGGATTTGTTTTTGAAGGGGCGAATTTGCGCGTTGGCGGGCGGCGCCACTATTTCGAGCCGCAAACTTGGATCACCCATCAGGGCAATATGGACTTCATTGGCATGCCGGCCAACCGGTTGATAGCGGTTGTTGTTCATCTGGGTCAGGCGCACGCTTTCGCCGATTGGCTCGCCCATGGCCATGCGATGCAGAAACCAGTGCGGACGTCCGGCCCAGCCGCAGGTCAATCCGTAATTTTCCGAGGCCAGTACGGCGCGCATGAGATTGTTGCGTCCGCTCCAATCTCCGAAATAACTGCCGAGCAGCAGCGTAAAAACGGCGGTTTGATGATGTTGCGCCAATTCGTCTGTGGTAATCACGCCGGCGCATGATTGCATGCTGCCGGCGCCCCAGCCGCCGGCCAACAGAGATGGCAAGCCGGTTTGATCACGCCATGCGCGATTGGTTACGTTCTGCGCGCCGACCAAAACTGGAAAATTGCGCCATCCGTCTGAAGCAAAACCTTCGCCGGACGGTGTTAAATTCAAGGCGGACAGATTGAAAATAAGGGCGATATTGGACGATTTTTTATATCCGAAATGATCGTCAATGCGCGCTGTGCGCGCAACGCGCACATGCCTGTGCCGGAAACGATGGTTTTTATCGAGGTATTGCCGGATTAACTCGGTTTCGTTTTTCGGGAATGCGGGCATATTATGCAAATCAACGCGTCCAACGCTCAACTCAACTTTGCCGTCCGGAATATTGTGTTGATCGAATTTGCCGTCGCCGGGAAGCATGGCTTGCCGGATTGGGGCGGGGGATCGCTCCGTGTCTGTCCATGTGCCGGTCATGTCCCCATAATAAACATCCGCCGGCCACGGTTTGGTATTGTTCTGATGTCCGTCTATCACTATCCGACCGGAAAAAGGGATGGGAATATGGCCAAGCAGAAAAACGGTTTTAACTTCTTGCGGATCGGCGGCATATGCGGATGTGATCAAGGCTTTGACATCCGGCGGAGCAGCGGAGCGTGACACTTCGCGCGGCAGAACTGTCCAGCCGTCGCCGGCCAGATCGCAAATGAGCCGTTTGATTTCATAATCCAAGTCTGCGGCCAATGTTTGATCAATTAAAAGCATCAGTTTGCCGCGCTGCTCGACAAGCGGCAATTCAATTCCGGCGCTTAAATATCCGTAGGCATCCGTATGATCTTGATCCCGCCGGCCACGAAGCGCGTATTCATAACCTTGGCCGACAACAACATTGGTGTCGGCAAACGAGGTGATTTGCGGCGGGAGCTTGACAATGGGCGCCCCCCATGTCTCAGCGTCAGTAGTTTTGCGATGGATGATGTATTGCGTGATTTTCGGCAGGGCGCTCCAACGCAACGTAATGGTCGGCGGATTTTTCTGAATGCATGCGTTGGGCGGCAAGGACGTATTGTGGCAGGTTGGTTGGAATTTCTGTCCGAAGCAGGGCATGACCGCAAGCAAGGTCAGCAATCCGGCGTACCGACGCCAGTCTGGAGTAGTGATTCGGCGTATTTTCAGCTTGTTGGCTCCAGTGTTTGCAGGAGATGCGCAAGTTCGGATTTGGCGGCATTGATGATCATTGCCGCTTCCGGATCGCTCTCTATGCGATCTTCGTAGCCCAGACGGATATAGGCGCGTCGCACTTCAAGATGTGTGCGGCAGGAATTGATTGCGCCGCTCAGACTTTTAAAGAGTGTTCTTTGTTTGAGCGGGTCATTATCCGGAAAGACTGACAATGTGGTTTTCAGTCCTTCCATGTAACGCGGACCTTCCTTGCGCACATGTTCATCCCAGATTGCTTCTGCGGTTGCTTGGTTGGCAAGCGGCGCGGAGAGGGAACCGA
>CAZMFH010000116.1:0-4997 GCA_964565485.1 uncultured Verrucomicrobiota bacterium
AATCCCAAAACCGGCAAGCATAAGCATAATAAGCGCCGCCAATTAAATACACCCCCCGCAACGGCAAGGGCATTCGGAGGCCTTGATAAATGCGCGCAGAAGAGCGATTCGCAAATCAAACCCAGCGCCACGGCGTATGCCAGCAGCATGGCCGGCGAACGCACAAAACCGTGCGCCCGCAGATAGGGATTGCAGACACCCGCGCCCACAAGCGCCAATAACGTCAAATACCAGCGCAACCGTGGCCGGGCAGACTGAAAATAAACACCACGCACCCACCGCCACACCCCCACAAGCGCCCAAATCAAAACATAAAATTGAATCAAATCCCAGAAACAAAGCGCCAAGGCAAGCATCAAACCCGCCAGTGCGCACCAGAAAAGAAAAGATCCCGTTCCTTTGCGACCTGCGGCAAACGCGCCCAGGGCAAAATGCGCGATCAGGAACGGCAAGGCAAAATTTTCATGCTGCAATTCCTGGCCGGTTGAACGCATCACCGCCGCCAGCGCTACCGCATAATATGCGCCGCCAATACCAGCCGCCCACCAGGAACCGCGCCATGCCCAAAGCCAGAAACTCATGAGCGGAATTCCCAGGCAGAACCAGAACACAGAAGCCCAACGCACACGCGCATCCAGCGGCCAGCGCGCCGGCATACAGCGCGCCAAGGCGGCATAAACATATTCGGCGCCCAGCGTATAGGTTTGCCGCACCACAATCCCATCCGGAATCTGAACTTGCATATCACGTTCGGGAATCCGCCCGGATTCAAACAACATGCGCACATAGCGGAACTCCAGCGCGCTCTCCATGTTAAACGGCAAAGATTCGCCGTAGCGCTCAAACTGCGCGCCAAGCACAACTCTCCGCAAGACAACGCCGGTCGTAAACAAAAGCAAAAGCCCCAAAACCGCGCCAAGAATTTTTATGCAACAAACTTTCATGAACCCAAGGCTTTAGGCAAAACAGGCCGACACATCTGCAGAGTTGCGCGCTGCGCGCAGGCAAGCGCAGCTGCGGCATTCGGGCCTCATCACGGATTGAGTGTTTGGGGGACCAAAGACAATTTGCAAGCAACACCAATTTGGTTATCGGCAAATAAATGGCGGAGAGGGGGGGATTCGAACCCCCGGTACCAGTTTACCCGGTACCGCGGTTTAGCAAACCGCTGCTTTCGGCCACTCAGCCACCTCTCCAGTATTGACAAAAATTGATTTCTTTATTGACCGTTTGAACCGCATTTTGCGCCAATTTGGCTGTCCAAATAAGAAAGCGGAGCAAACCATGCGGCGAAACACTCAACAAATATGGTTAAGAATACGGAAACGAAACACCAAAGTCAAGGGTCATAATTACCCTTGCTGTTTGACACACACCTTGGCGTTTGGTATAAAACGCATCATAACCATAATTAATGCGGCGTCTGTTGATGCGAAGCGTGTGGATGTCGGGTGGCTCCAGCGCAAACTGTTTCCAGCGCCGCACATAATAAGGAACTAATTCATGCAGCGCAAAAATTTGGTCATTATCGGATCCGGTCTCCTGGCGGCTGGTTTTGCCTTGAACGGTTTGGCTATAGAATCGGATGCAGCGCCGGGCGGTCAGGATGAACCGGCTTCAGTTTGCGTCATGGCGGTTGAATTGGGCAAGCCGGCTTGTCAAAAGGGCATTTTTCAACATGCGGATGCCGACAAGAATTGCCGGCTTACGACGGAAGAGCATCGGGCGCGCCGGATGGTCTGGTTTAAAAATATGGATGCGGATGCCGACAGCAAGCTGACTGCGGAAGAATTCTCCAAGGCCGGCCGGGATGCTTTTAAAAAGATGGACGCCAATGCGGATGGAGTTGTGGTTGTCGAGGAATATGTGGCGTTTTTTGCAGGGCCTGACGTTAAAATTGACCGCTCGGCAGCGGGATCTACCGGAGAAAAAACTGTTTTTGAGTGTATGGATGCCGATAAAGACGGCCATGTTGTGCCGGAAGAGTGTGCGGCATATCGCGCTGTGATTTTTGAAGAAATAGACCTGGACCGCGACGGAAAGGTAACAGCCGATGAGTTGGTCGCTTTTATGGCCAAACAACATGCGCGCATGGATACGGATGGCGACCAAATTATCAGCAAGGAAGAATTTGAGGCTGCCAATACTTCCAAACCCTGCTGCGCTTCGGCCCCGTGTTGCAAGTAAACATTCAGCGGGTCAACCGTCCTGGAATTATATTATATGGGCGCCGGCAGATGGCTGCACAACCATTGTTGCGCAAGGGCGCCTGTATTTGGTCTCGTATGCCTGGGAGAGGATTTGGCCGGCCTGAACGGCATTACGCGGATTGATTAATGCCACAATGCTGCCGCCAAAGCCTCCGCCGGACAAGCGCGCGCCCAAAATAGCTTTTATTTTTTGCGCTTCATCAACCAGCAAATCCAGCTCCGGGCATGAGTTTTCAAAATTGATCCGTGAGCTTTGGTGCGATTGAAACATTAATTCACCGAACATTTCCGCATCTCCCGCTTGCAGATATCGGCAGGCTTGCTCGACGCGCGTGTTTTCGCCGATAACATGCGCCGCGCGCCGCGCGCTGACCGGATCAAGGCCGGCAGAACATTGTTCGAGTTCTGCGAGAGAAACATCACGTAATGCCCGAACCGCATGCGGAAGCGCGGAAGCAAAATATGCAACAGCCTTTTCGCATTGCGCGCGGCGGCTATTATATTCTGATTCAGCCAGATTGTGTTTGACACCCGTATTGGCCAGCAGAAAGGCAAAGTTTTCATTAAGCGGAACAGTTTTGGCGGCAAGCGTACGAAAATCGCTCGCCACCAGCGCATTGCGCGCGCCGAACAAACTGGAAATCTGATCGAGCAATCCGCAATGTGCTCCGGCAAATTTGTTTTCCGCCGCCTGACACAACCTGGCTGTTGCGAGTGGCGCAATTTTCAGATTGTAACATCCGGCCAAAGCCAGCGCGGCGGAAACTTCCAACGCAGCCGAACTGGAAAGGCCGGCGCCAAGCGGCAGGTCGCCTGAAAATGTGGCCTGAAAACCATGCGGCCAGGCATGCAATAATCCGATTCCATGCACGACACCGAGAATGTAGTCTGCCCAGGAACGCTCGCGCCGCGGTTCCAGCACGGGCAACCGGAATTCCGCCTTTTCCTCAATATCAAGCGCCCGGACAACACCGGTTAAATCTGGACGCGGACTGACTGCCATACAGACGCCCATATTGATTGCCGCCGACAGGACAAGGCCTTCGTTGTAATCCGTATGATTGCCCAAAATTTCCACGCGTCCCGGCGCATAGGCGATTACGGTGGGTTGGACGCCAAAATGCCGGACATGCCGGTCGGCGACTGTTTTGACAAGTTTGGAGTTCATTATGCGCGAATAAGCGCGAGCACTTCCTGCGTACGCGCCTTGAGTTGCTCCGGAGTTTTGGCCTCGAGATTCAGGCGCACCAGCGGCTCGGTGTTGGAGCAGCGCACATTGAACCACCAATCCGGATATTCCACGCTCAAGCCATCCAATTCGGCTTGCCGCCCATCCCGAAAACGTTGGCGCAGACTTTGCAGGACGGCTTTGGGATCCTTGACTTCCGAATTGATTTCCGGACTCTTGCTGTAACGCTGGAACGGACGGACCATTTCGGACAATTTCTGACGGCTCTGGCTGACCAGATTGGCGATATAGAGCGTGGCAAGGGCTGAACTTTCCGTAAAATAGTTTTCGCGGAAATAGTAATGTCCGGAAAGTTCGCCGGCAAAGAGCGCATTGACTTCGCGCATCTGGCGTTTGATGAAAGCATGGCCCACCCGGCATTGTTGCGGTGTGCCGCCGTTTTCTTCAATGACCTCGCGCACCGTCCAGCTACTGCGCAGATCATAGAGAATATACCCTTTTTGATTTTTCAGAATGCTCTGCGCGATCAGAATGGTAATCATGTCCATGGGCACAATTGCGCCGGTTTCGTCAATAAACCCGGCGCGATCGGCGTCGCCGTCAAAGGCCACGCCGAAATCATACCGGCCGGCGCGCACCTTTTTTTGCAGCTCAGCCAGAGTTTCGGTTTTAAGAGGATTGGCTTCGTGATTCGGAAAGCTTCCATCAAGCGTATCGAAGAGCGGATCAATCCTGATGAGACCATCAAGCGCCTTGGCTTCAATGATGCCCATGGCGTTGGCAAAATCGGCGGCAATCGAAACAGGACGTTTCAAGGCGGCTAAATTACGAATGTGCGCGATATAATCCGGCAGAATGTCGTGATGAGTGATGCGTCCGGGTTGGGCGGACGGCGTCGCAAATTGCCCGGATTTGACGATCGTTTCGATTTCCTGAATGCCGGTCTGTCCGCTGATGGGCACAGCCTGTTCACGGCAAAGCTTAAAGCCGTTCCATTCGCCGGGGTTATGCGAGGCTGTGATCATAATGCCGCCATCCGCGTCAAGCCTGCCGTTGGCAAAATATGACATGGGCGTGGAGCAAACACCAAGGCTGACAACTTGCGCGCCCTGCATGGTCAAACCACGCGCCAGACCGTCAAACATATCCTGGGAGTGTGCGCGCATGTCCCGGCCCACAACCACTTTGCGGCATTTTAAAAATGTTACAAATGCCCGACCAATGGCGCAGGCCAGTTCCGCATTCAGTTCTTTGCCGACAATCCCCCTGATATCATAAGCCTTGAAAATACCCGCCATAGGAATAACCTCCTTCTTATGTGAATCCTTGTGTTGTTTTTTTATGCTGACTGCTGATTACTGTCTGAATTGACTTTTGAAAGCAGTTCTTATGATAACATATCACCAAAATAGCGCAGCATAATTTTGCAACCAAGCCCACGCTCCACGCTGCGGGTGAGGTCATTATGCCGCCTGTCTGTGTCGGCAGGCGCCTGCTGCGTTGCGAAGCGTTTGCGTTACTACAGCAACTGCGGCATTCTGACCTCATCACGGATTCGGATAAGGCGTTTGTTTCAAAATCCTGCCTGTTCCGTTCCG
>CAZMFH010000116.1:5097-7892 GCA_964565485.1 uncultured Verrucomicrobiota bacterium
CTCATCACGGATTCGGATAAGGCGTTTGTTTCAAAATCCTGCCTGTTCCGTTCCGCGCAGCTTGCCGACGCCATTGCCAGCAAGCTGCGCGCAGATAGAGCCAGTTGGGCATCAAAAGACGGGCAAACAAGGCTGTTGTGGCTGCTGAAACCGGTTGCCCGGCGGCGAGTTCGGCAACAGCCGCGGATAATGCCACGGCAAGCCGGCGCGTCAGGCCGCAACGCCGAATGGGGCGTCCGTCAAGATAGCCACCCTGTCCGATAGACAGCGCTCCGGCCCAGCGCCAGCCGGATTCCGCAGCGAAATGCCGGCAGATAGCCGCTGCATTGGCGTTATGCGCATTTTCAGGAAAACCGCAGTTGATCACCGCCAACAACCACGGCCGCGCCGGTTCGGACGCGGCCGTTTGCCGATCGGCAAGCTGCTCCATAAAGCGAATCACCGCAGCCGGCAGAGTGTCAAAATAAAGCGGAAAAGCCAGAATAACCAATGCCGCCTGTGAGAGCGCGGCAAACAAATCGTTCAAAATTGTTTCGTTTTTCAGCGCTTGATGAATCTGAAAGTTTTGGGTGCCCCAACCTTTGCGGGCCAGTTCTCTCAGGATAAAATCGTTCAGCGCCGCTGATGTCGAGCTTGATCCGCGGGGACTTCCCGTCAAAGCTATAGCCAAGGGCGCGTTCATGGTAGTCCTTTCAATTGGCTGCACAAAAGATTGATTTTGCCGCGGGCGGTTTCCGTGGAATCGCTTTCAAAAATCACTGTATGAACAGCTTGATGCGCGCGCATATTGAGGGCGTTGCGGCGGAATAAATCGGCAAACAGCGCCTCACTTTCCGGGCAGGGTTGTGGCAGCAGACCGATTCCCATCAAATCCGGGTAATGGCGATAACGCGGAACATGGCGCGTCAGTCCGTTTTCATTTTGAAAAAACGGCAACGCCAGGCTGCAGACCACACGGTCCAGCGCTTTTTTCAATTCGGAGGAATAACCGCCAAAAGTGATGGGCGTCAGCAAAACAGCCAGGTTGCTGCTCGTAATGGCTGCGGCTACTTCGCGCGCATCGTCGGGAATAACGCAAATTCCCGGCAATTTGAGCCAACACCCGAAACATCCCGTGCAATCCGCAATCCGCATGGCGCGGAGCGCGAATGTCGTTGCCTTCCATCCGGCGGCGGCAAGCGTAGCGGATAAAAGCGCGTCCATTGGTTGCGCCGCCGGGAGCATCCGTTCATGGCGCTGGCCATTGAGAATAACAGCATGCATGGCAATTTTTGCGTTCAGGTGAGTTTGCGATAATAGTCGAGCTTTTGCTGCCGGATAACCTGGGGCATAATCTGCGCCTCCGGCTGCGCTTCTTCCTTGCACAAAGTGTTGACGTAGTTCAGCCCAAGTAACCCTTCGTTGGCGCGCGAAGCGTCAAGGAGGTGGCGCATATCCAGAAAGTCGCCGTGGGCGATAACAGTTTGAATTTCATCTTCAAGGTTGGCCGCCTGGTCCGGCATTGTTTGCGATGAAAACACAACCATGTGATTGTGCAGCATGGCCGTTTTGCCGCTGATGTTGGCGGGATGCAGGTAAAACACGCGGTTCAGCAATTCGTCATCATAATCGCTTAAATCGGCAGTCAGATCCGCGCCCAGCCCCACCATTAATCCGGTTACATTACGATGGCGCGGCTCAGCATCGCAGTCGAACCATTCCGCCATGTGAGCAGGATGAGTAATGAGTTTGCCATCGCCCGGCGCAAAATCATGGACAGGCGATTTTTTGACGCCGGAAGCCAGCACTGCCGTCATTTGCAGACGCGCAGCCATGCCCAGGATGCCTTTAAAATTTTGGCGGCGCTGCCGGGCCAGACCGAATAAATCGCGATAAAGCTCACTGATTGTAAGACCCTCCTGTGTGCGGGCTTTAAAATTAACATATTCATTAAAACCGCCGGCAAGGGTAACATTGAACGTGGTGTGGATCAGAATATCGCGACTGTCATTTTTGGGGATCATGAAATCCGGGGTATCGTGGCCGTCGGTCGGCAGCCATATCATTGTTCCGCCGACAGTCATCATTTCGCCCATGATCCGAAAATAATCGGCCACTTGCTCGCCCAGTCCGCCCAGGCCCAAAGAATATTCCGCGGCGAAAAAACGTTTGGAAGCGAGGCGCTCGGGCGTGGCGTTGGCGTGCAACACATCTTTAACATCACCCAAAACATTGATGCTGCCGCCTTGCGCGCACTTGAGCGGAATAAAACGATAATCGGCAAGCTCGGTTTGGGCCGTTTCGAGCTCCGCCCATTCGCTGTGGGCAGCGACGGCGCCGGTCATTTGCAACGCATGCCGGCGCGCATCGGCAAGATTATCGAATTGCACAACCAGCTGTTCAAATCCGGCTGTGGCAATCACATCGCGGCAATAAGTTTGCAGGCCGGCCAGAATGACGCCGCCGCCGCGCGCCGCCAATTGTTTTTGAGCTGCCAACAGAACGCGCAGTCCGGCGCTGCTGAGATAGTTGACCTCCTGCATGTTCCAGATCATGCCCGTAACAGTATTGTTATTGGCCGGATTTTCCAGTTCGGTTTGGAGTTGTTTGGCGCCAAAAGCGTCAAGACGTCCCCGCAGGGTTAGTTCGAGAATGCCTTTGCTTGCTGTTCCGGTGATTTCCATTGTTTATCCCCTGAATTCGTGATGGAATTTTATAATGCCGATGGACTCGAAAAATTCATCGCCAAGCGCGGATTGAAAATAAAGGATTTTGCCGGCTTTGTCAAAACACAAACCGACAAACCCAAACCGATT
>CAZMFH010000117.1:0-1719 GCA_964565485.1 uncultured Verrucomicrobiota bacterium
GCTGATATTCTCATTGAAGGAGAAGGTTTTAGTGAATTCGCCATGCGACGCGGCAATTTGATCAGCGTTAAAGCCCGTCTTGAAATCAAGGCAATTGACCGCGCGACAGACAAGATTATCGCCATTGACCGCCAAACTGAGGTGGAAGTTGATTTAACCGAGCAAATTGCCGGCAAAAAAGCGCTTCAGAAAGCCGCAGCGACACTTGCCGAACGCATGTTGCCGAAAATTATCGCGGTCAAATAGACATCAGACAAGACTGCGCCACAATTCCAGCACGCGTTCGAGGCGTTGTCCACGCGAGGCTTTAAGGAGAACAGTGTCGGCTGGATTTGTCTGCGCGCGCAAGACGCGCGCAGCCTCGTCATGATCGGCGCAGGCATAAATCTTTGCGGCGTTCAGGCCTTTGGCAAGCGCCGCTTCCGCAATGATTTTGCCGAGCGCGCCGACAGTTATCAAACCAGCCCAAGGCCCGCGCGTCAGGGCTTCGCCCAGTTCGCGATGCATTTTGCGCTCCAATCCGCCCAATTCAAGCATCCCGGCCAGAACGAGCCAGCGCCGACCGGGAATTTGCATCGTGGCAAAAGTTTGCAATGCGGCCGCCATGCTGACCGGATTGGCATTGTAGGCATCGTTAATGACGGTTACTCCGCCTATCGTTTGCCGTTCCCAACGCATCGGCTGGCCGTTAAAAGCTTCCAAAGCGGCGCGGATATCATCCCACCCCACCCCGTAAGTTCGGCCCACCGCCACGGCAAAAAGCGCGTTCAGCGCCTGATGTCTGCCCGGCAAAGGCAGATGCAGGCGCAGGGATGCGCCGCCGGCGCGTTCAAAAAAAGTTACTTCGCCGGCTTCCGACTCAATGCGCGCGTAATAATCGGCCGCTTGCCGCAATGAAACAGAAACCACCCGGCAATCCGCCATTGCCGCAAGCTTTTTAAAAAAGATGTTTTCCCGGCTCAAAAAAGCCGTGCCATTGGGCGGCAAGACGCGCAATAATTCGCCTTTTTCGCGCGCAATCGCCGCCAGCGACTTGAAATATTCAATATGCACCGGACCAATTGCCGTAACTAATCCGCAATTTGGCGCCAATCTCCGCGCCAGCGGCGCCAACTCGCCGGGATGATTCATGCCCAACTCAAAAACCCCCATCCGCGCACCGGCTTCCATGGCGAGCAAACTCAACGGCAAGCCAACCTCATTGTTCCAATTGCCGCGCGTGCGCGCAGTTGGGTTGCAACGCGCCAGGACGTCCGCAACCATTTCCTTGACCGTGGTTTTGCCGACACTGCCGGTAACAGCGACAATTTCCGGATTAAGCCAGCGCCGATAACCGGCGGCCATATCCAATAATGCGCAATTAGTATTGCCCACCAGCAACAACGGCATTGTGGGCGTGGCGCATAACCCGGCATCCTGCACAACCGCGCCCGCCGCGCCGCGGCGAAAAGCTTCGGCGATAAAAGCATGGCCATCAAAATTCGCGCCGCGCAAGGCCACAAAAAGCGCGCCGCGCCGCAGCGCACGGGTATCCGTACACACCCCGGACAAGGCAACCGGCACACCACCGTGCCATTGCCCGCCGGTCCATTCGCAAAGATTATAGGCATTAAGCGTCGGCATGTTTGATTCGCAAACAATCCCGCACAACCTGCCGGTCGTCAAAGGGAATTATGGTATTGGCAAATTCCTGATAGTTTTCGTGGCCTTTGCCCGCTA
>CAZMFH010000117.1:1729-4843 GCA_964565485.1 uncultured Verrucomicrobiota bacterium
CAACACAACATCCCCTGCCTGGGCCAGAGACAACGCCCGAACAATCGCCTCATAGCGGTCTTCAACAACCTCGGCCTTCTCGCTCATCCGGCAACCGGCGCGAATTTGCGTAATAATCGCGAGCGGATCCTCCTTGCGCGGATTATCGGAAGTAATTATAACATAATCCGCCAGCTCATTCGCCACCGCGCCCATACGCGGACGTTTGGCGGCATCGCGATTGCCGCCGCACCCGAAAACAACCAGCAAACGCCCGGCGGTAATCTCACGCAGCGTACTCAGCACATTCCGCAAAGCGTCCTCCGTATGCGCGTAATCAACAAAAACCTGGAACCCCTGGGCGTTCGGAATCTCCTCAAGACGCCCGGGCACACAGATCATTTGCGAAAGCACACGCGCCACACGATCGGGGGCAATCCCGCAACTCGTCGCAACAGCAAACGCCGCCAGAGCGTTGCTGACGTTATAGCGCCCCGGTAATTTCAAGCTCATCTCCGCACGTCCCCAGGGGCCAAGCACATCAAACTGACTGCCGCCAGCAGTCAAATTCAAATTCTCGGCGCGCACAACCGCCGAGCCGCCGATTCCATAAGTTATCAGTTCGGCATCCAACCCGCCCGCTTCCGCCATTATGCGGCCATGTGGGTCATCAAGATTGATCACCGCAAAAGGTTTTTTGCGATCACGTTTCAGCGCTTGAAAAAGCAAGCGCTTGGCCTCGAAATATTTCTGTTCGGTCTCATGGTAATCGAGATGATCATGCGTCAAATTGCTAAAAACAGCCACATCAAAATCAATTCCCCGCACACGCTGCTGAACAAGCGCATGCGACGAAACTTCCAAAACAGCGCTTTTGCAGCCGGCGCGCGTCATTTGCGCCAACATATCCTGCAACTCAATGGATTCCGGCGTCGTGCGCGCCGCCGGAATAACCCGGCCACCGATTTCATATTCAACCGTCCCAATCAAACCGGGCCGATAATCGGCATCCGCCATCAAATCGCGCACCATGAAAGCCGTTGTCGTTTTGCCGTTGGTTCCGGTGATGCCGATCATCCGGAGCGAATTGCCCGGATAGCCATGGAATGCGCACGCCAAATCGGCCATGGCCGCGCGCGCATCAGCTGCGATAACAAGCGCGGCGCGCCCCTTGACGATGCCATCGGCCTGCTCGGTTACGACAGCCGCCGCGCCGCGATCCAAAGCATCCTGAATGAAAGCAATACCGTTCTGATGCTGACCGCGCAAGGCAAAAAAGAGATTGCCGGCCTTAACCTTGCGGGAATCCAAACTCAATCCGGTTATTTCCGGGTCTCCGTGAACACTCACGGAAAGCGGCCGGACTGCTGCCAATAATACGCTTAATTTCATGATTTGCGCCTTCCAAACAAAGCCAAACATTCTTTCAATCCGCCACTGCAAACAAATACACATCGCAATCCGGTTCATCCGCACATTTATATTCCGCGTTTCGCGCCGGCGGACGTGTTTTCGGCCAACGCAGCGGAACCAACCGGCGGAATATCCAGATAACGCACAGATTGTTCTGCTATTTCCTTAAAAACAGGGCCGGCAACATAACCGCCTGTCCGCACGGCGGTGCGCGGCTCATCAAGCACGACAATAATCGCCAATTGCGGATTTTCCGCCGGCAGAAATCCCATAAAAGAAGAAACGTTAAGCGTATCAGAGTAACCGCCCGGCAAGGCTTTTTGGGCTGTGCCGGTTTTACCGCCGACAGTATAGCCCTCAATCTTCGCGCGCGTCCCCGTGCCGCCTGGTTCGGTAACATGCGCCAACATCTTTTTCATTATCTGCGCCGTTTCCGAACGAATCGGACGGCTAACCTCAACCGGATCCTGCTGAAAAAGCGTCATGCCATCCGCGTCAGTAATACGGCTCACCAGATAAGGCTTCATCAAAACTCCGTCATTGGCAATCGCGCAAAGCACTCCCAGCATTTGCAAGGCTGTTACGGCAACTTCATGGCCAATGGCCACGCGCGTCGGCGAAAGCGCAGTCCAGCGCGTCGGCGGCGCAAGCATCCCGATTTCCTCGCCCGGCAATTCAATGCCAGTGCGCTCACCCACCCCAAAAAGCTTCAGATAATTATACAACCGTTGCGGACCAAGCAGCAGCGCTATTTTGGCGGCCCCGATATTGCTGGATTTTTTGATAATATCCACAACGGACAGCAACCCATACGGATGAAAATCACGCAACGGCCTCCGCTGATAAATCCATGTTCCGTTTTCACAGTCAAAAACCTGCCCGGGCGTAACCAGTTTTTCATTGAGCGCCGCAGCTACAACAGCGACCTTGAATGTGGAGCCAGGCTCAAAAATATCGGCAATACAGCGATTGCGCATATTGTCCGGCGGTGTATTGCGAAAATTGTTCGGATTATAGGCAGGATAACTCGCCATGGCCAGAATTTCGCCTGTCCGCACCCGCTCGACAATCGCCCAGGCCGCCTTCGCGTTATTCGAATGCACCGCGCGCTCCAAAGCCTGCTCAACAACATATTGCACATACTGATCAAGCGTCAGGGTAACATTCGCGCCGGGCCGCGGCCTGATTTCCACCAGGCGCCTATCATATAACTCCCGCCGCCGGCCATCCAATTCGCCGACCAGCAGACCGGGCACTCCGCGCAGAAAACGATCCCAGCGCAATTCAATGCCGGCGCTGCCATTGCGCTCGGACTCCAGATTGACATATCCCAGCACATGGCTCATACCGGCGCCCTGCGGATAACAACGCACAAAAACATCCTTCGTAAAAATCCCCGGCAATCCGGCTTCAGCCAAACCTTCCGCCTGTTCATCATTTAAAACATGCCCGAACCCGGCCAGATAAACAAAACGCCGATCGGAAGCGCTTAAACGTTCCTGTAAAACAGCCGGCTCAATGTTCAAAATCTGCCCGGCCTTTTCGGCAACCTTTGCCAAAGCATCAAGCCGGTTAATTTCCGCCGGATTGGCGCAAATCTGCTTGCGCACCAGGTCCAAAGCCAGGACGCTGCCGTTCCGGTCGAGAATTCTGCCGCGGCCGACGGCAAGGCTTTCCCGAAACTGGCGCACCTCGGCAATCCGCGCGCGGCGATCAACGCAA
>CAZMFH010000117.1:4853-7825 GCA_964565485.1 uncultured Verrucomicrobiota bacterium
CCCCAACCGAAAATGCAAATAAACCAAGCGCGCACTAAGTCCGGTTAAGGCCACAAGCACCAGAATAGCCGCAATAATCAGCCGATTCCTGTGTCGCCACTCAATCATGCAATTCGCTCCGAACCAGCCGGGAAACCTGGACAACCTGCCGACCGGCGGTCAAGCTGGTCTCATCTGCGCGCTGATTTTGAATGCGCACCAGATTGCCTTCCACAGGCCAGACCATATCCATGCTGTGCTGACGTAACGCGCGTTCGATGCTGGCAGGAGATTTCATGGCTTCCCATTTCCATATTTCATGATCATAACGCCGCGCAATTTCGGCCTTTTGCCGCTCAAGCACTCTGATGCGCGCGCCCAAAGCCTGGCCGCGGGCATCCAGCCACACATACATGAGCAGGAGCGCCACAGTCGCCATCAACAACGCCGCGACCGGCAAAGGGAACACAAAACCTGCGCTTTTCTTTCTGCGATTTCTCCTGGCCATAATCTATGCAACCCTTTCTACAACTCTTAATTTAGCCGAACGCGCGCGCGGATTGCGCGCAGTTTCTTCCGCCGCCGCCTGAAGCGGCTTTTTGGTTATCCAACTCACGCAAGGCAATGCGCCAACCCAGCTTCGCCCCCCCGCCATCTGCGAAACCCATGCGCCAACATGCCGTTTGAAAATTCGTTTTACACAGCCATCTTCCAAGCTGTGATATGCCAAAACCGCCATACGCCCACCCGGCTTGAGAAGCTGTAAACCAGCCTCCAAACCAGTTTCGAGTTTTTCCAATTCCATATTCACCGCAATGCGCAAAGCCTGAAATACACGTGTTGCCGGATGCGTCCCACTGCGCCGCCCACCCACGGAACGGGTTACAAGCTCAGCCAGAGCTGAAGTTGTTAAAATCGGCGCGCGAAGCCGTTCCCGGACAATATGCCGCGCAATGCGTCCGCTAAAATGTTCTTCTCCAAAATTCCGCAAGATTTGCGCCAATTCATCCTCATCCAAACTGTTGACCAAATCCGCCGCCGTTCTGACCAACCGCCGATCCATGCGCATATCCAAAGGACCGTCCCGCATAAAACTGAATCCGCGCGAGCCATAATCCACTTGCGGCGAAGACATACCCAAATCCAGCAATATTCCATCAACCTGCGCGAGCCCATGGCGTACAGCCAGCTCGAACATTTCCGCAAAATTTCCGCGCTCGAACCGGCATTGCGCCGCCCATGGCGCCAGTTTTTCCTGCGCAGCCGCAAGCGCATCCGCATCGCAATCTATCGCCAGCAAAACACCTCGCGCCCCCAACCGTTCAAGCACAGCGCAAGCATGTCCACCATACCCAACTGTGCCATCCACATAAATCCCGCCCTCCCGTATGCACAAGCCGCGCAACACCTCGTCCAACATAACCGGGATATGCACAACGCGGCCTTCTGCAACATCAACACTCATGCTTCGCCATAAACACACAGAGCCGGCGACAAATGGTGCATTTTTGCTTTCATCAGCTCCTTTTCATAACAAACGGAACAAAAGCCATGCGAATACACCATCTCATTTTGCGGAGCTTGAAAAACATATTCCCAGCCATATTCGGTTTTTTCCCGACCACAAATGCAACACTTGACAATCATTTGTGATGTCTGGCGCATACGAAACTCCTACATAAACAAAGACAACCATCGTCCACTGGATAACAAACCCGGAATCCGGCCGCGTTCAGCCTCATTGCCGGTTGACTGGGCACGCGCTGCGCCGCTCGCGCGCCCGGAATCGCCCAAAGGCAAAATCCGCATCATTTCATCCAAAACAAGCGCATGATGCCCAAAACGCACGGAGCGCGCCGAAAAACTTTTACCCGGCAACTGAAACCAGCGCGTATCCCCACGCCCGCCACGCAATGATCCGTTAACTTTTAAGAAACCAGTCATGCTCATAAGTTTGTTCCTCCTGCTCAAAAATCAACATAACGAACAGCATCTTCCAAAGTCGCCGCGTCAACACTCGCCATTGTTTCCTGCCAATGCGTCGGGTTCCAAAGTTCAAACCGATCCCAAGCGCCAACAAGCTTTACTTCTTCGTTAATCCGCGCATAGGCCAGCAATTCATCCTTGATCCGAATCCGCCCCTGCGCATCCCAAACCACCAGCTCTGAGCGCGACGCTAAAATACGCGCAAAGAGCCGGGCCTTTTTGTCGCCAATGCCAATCTTGCGAAACTTGTCCAGCCTTTGCGCCATTTCACGCGCCGGATAAACATAAAGGCATTTTTCGCCATTCAGACCGGGCAATACATAAAGACTTTTTGGGTCGCCAACCTCCGAACGCCAATCGGAAGGAATCGTCAAGCGCTTTTTGGGATCAAGCATATGGAGAAATGAACTGGCAAACCCCCCACTCCCAATCCCCGGAAATTGCTTGTCTATACCCTTCTGGTCCACAATACCCCCTTTGCTTGACACTATTTGACACTTTCCCCCACCGCTTGTCAACTGTTTTTTTTATTTTTTTAGACGGAAAAATCATGGATTACCAAGTAAAGCCAGATAAACAGGCATGCTTGTCCGGGAAACCAAGCCTTTCAAAACAAACAAGGCCTGTTAACAAGTTGTCAATAAACATGTTTTTCATTAACAAGATGATCGGTAAAGAAAAATCTCCCCATAAAACGGATTGCGCAACTTGCCAGCGCGCATAAATGTAAACAAAAGCCTCTCTTTAAGAAGAAGATACGTAATAACGAGCATTTAATCCAAATACCCCAACCGGCATTTCTGGTCAATAGCGCAACCAGCCCATTTGCAGCCAGATACCGGCAGATACGGCCATGTTGACAAACGTAAAGAAAAGGTGTTAGGGTGTTGGGGTTACCAATCAAATTCTGCGCAAGGAGCGCAGGGAAGAACGTCCACGCGTAGAGCGGCAAGAAAGTTAAAATTAGCAATTATCAATTAACAATGCAAAAGTTGGGAGCAAAGGAC
>CAZMFH010000118.1:0-2819 GCA_964565485.1 uncultured Verrucomicrobiota bacterium
GAGGCGTAACCGGCGATGACGGAAAACTTTCGAATCAGCCTTTTAAAGCTGTTCAGATCGGCGGTCCGTCCGGCGGTTGTCTGGTTCAAGAGCATTTGGACATTCCGATGGATTTTGATTCTTTACGTAAGGTTGGCGCAATGGTTGGTTCAGGCGGTTTGGTTGTTATGAATAGCCGTACCTGCATGGTCGCCATTGCCCGTTTTTTTATGCAGTTCACCCAGAACGAATCGTGCGGCAAATGTGTGCTTTGCCGCGAAGGCACCAAGCAGATGCTTGCTTTGCTGGATGACATAATCGAAGGCCGGGCTACCGAAGAGACGTTGGAGCTTCTTGAAGAATTGGCCAAAGCGGTGCAAATCGGTTCTTTATGCGGACTGGGTAAAACTGCGCCAAACCCGGTTTTATCAACCATGCGTTATTTTCGTGATGAATATCTTGCGCATGTAAAAGACAAATATTGTCCGGCAGGCCGCTGCAAGGCGTTGACCAAATACAAGATTGACGCCGGTTTATGCAAGGGTTGCACTGTTTGCAGCCGGAAATGTCCGGTGGGCGCGATTCATGGTGAACGCGGCAAGCCGCATATTATCAATGAAAAGTTGTGCATTAAATGCGGTGTTTGCGCGCAAGTTTGTAAATTCAAGGCAATTTCGGGAGGTGCAAAATGATCAGAGCCAAATATGTCAAGATTGATAACCGGCAGGTTCCCATCGAAGGCGAGCGCAATTTGCTGGAATTGACGCGCAAAGCGAATATTGAGTTGCCGACCTTTTGTTACCATTCTGAACTCAGCGTTTACGGCGCATGCCGCCTGTGCATGGTCGAAATAGAGGGGCGCGGTCTGCAACCCGCCTGTTCCACGCTTCCGGAAGATAAAATGGTTGTGCGTACCAATACCGAGCAGATTCGCTCCATGCGCAAAATTATTGTTGAACTCCTGCTGGCGAATCACGATCAGGCCTGTCCGACCTGCCCGAAAAACAACCATTGCCAGTTGCAGGCTTTGGCCAGCAGGCTGGGCATCAAGAAAGTAAGGTTTAAAAGTTCGGTGCGCAAGGAGCCGCTTGATCTTTCATCCTGTTCGCTTGTGCGCGATCCGAATAAGTGTGTGCTTTGCGGCGATTGTGTGCGCATGTGTTCCGAGATTCAGTCGGTTGGCGCGATTGACTTCGCACACCGCGGATCCCAAACTGCGGTGATGCCGTCTTTCGGCAAGGAACTAGGCAGTGTGGAGTGCGTTTATTGCGGACAATGTAGCCGGGTTTGTCCGACCGGCGCTCTGACGCCGAAATCCGAAGTCGAATATGTTTGGAAGCATCTTGACAATCCGCAGCAAATGGTGATTGCGCAGATTGCTCCGGCGGTGCGCGTTGCGGTGGGCGAGATGTTCGGTCTGGCTCCAGGTGCAACTGCGACCGGACAGATTGTCGCGGCTCTGCGCGCTATGGGATTTGGGAAGGTTTATGATACGTCTTTTACCGCCGATATGACGGTTATCGAAGAGGGGCATGAATTTATTGAGCGCCTCAACAAAGGCGGCAAGCTGCCCCAGTTTACCTCATGTTGTCCGGCCTGGGTGAAATTCGCGGAACAGTATTATCCGGAATTGCTGGGCAATCTTTCCAGTTGTCGTTCGCCGCAGCAGATGTTCGGGGCGTTAAGCAAGGAAATGCTCAGTGCGCAAACCAGTCGCGCGCGCAAGGATATCATCGTGGTTTCGATCATGCCTTGTACGGCCAAAAAATTCGAGGCCCGGCGTCCGGAATTTGAGCGTGACGGAATTCGCGATGTTGATTATGTGATAACCACACAGGAACTTGCCCGGATGATCGAAGAATCCGGCTTGTGTTTTGACGCCCTGGATCCGGAG
Organism: uncultured Verrucomicrobiota bacterium; assembly: GCA_964565485.1. Lineage (GTDB taxonomy): Bacteria > Verrucomicrobiota > Kiritimatiellia > JAAZAB01 > JAAZAB01 > CAZMFH01. The sequence goes on from CAZMFH010000118.1 coordinate 1,874, forward strand.
TCATTTGATTTGCCGTTCGGCTTCAAGACGGGCGCCGGCGTCATCTTCGGCGTTTCCGGCGGCGTGAGCGAGGCTGTTCTGCGTTTCGTGGGCGAAAAAATAACCGGCGCCAAAAGCGACAATTATGAGTTTAACATGGTGCGCGGAGACGGCGGTGTGCGCCAGGCTTCGTTAACGCTGAATGGACGGGAATTCAAGCTGGCCGTGGTCAGCGGATTGAAAAACGCGCGCGAGCTGATTGAACAAATCAGATCCGGCTCCGCCAATTATGATTTTGTTGAGGTGATGGCCTGTCCTGGTGGCTGTATAGGCGGCGCGGGACAGCCGGTTTACCGCGATCCGCGGGTAAAAAAACTGCGCACAAGAGGGCTTTATGATAACGACAAAATGCTGCAACTGCATAAGTCGCAGGATAACCCTTATCTTGCCGAGATATACAAGAATGCTTTGGGGAAAGTTGGCGGCGCAAAAGCGCATTGTCTTTTACACACACATTACAAGGCGCGTAAACGCATTTTTGATGAAGGTGTCATAGTCAACGAATCGGTGGCGGAAAAAAAGATTGAAGTGAATGTATGTTTTGGCACAGGTTGTTTTCTGAAAGGTGCTCAGGGGCTGCTGCGTAATCTGCTTGAATATATCATTACAAACAGGTTGAACGAAAAAGTTGAGGTCAAGACCTCATTCTGTTTCGAAAAATGCGAGCGCGGACCAGTGGTCAAAATAGGGGACAACCTGATCGAGCAGTGCACGTTCGCGAAAGTGAAGGAAAAGATCGAAGAGGCAGTATGAACAATGCGCTTGCAAAACCAATTGTTTTCACCTTAACCGCCCGCTGTCGCGACTGTTACCGTTGTGTGCGTGCTTGTCCGGTGAAGGCCATTCGCATGCATCATGGTCAGGCTTTTGTGGATGAGGAGCGTTGTATTGCCTGTGGCACATGCAT
>CAZMFH010000118.1:2829-7813 GCA_964565485.1 uncultured Verrucomicrobiota bacterium
TGCATTAGGGAGTGTCCGCAACAGGCCAAGACTTTTCGCTCGGATGTCGAAATAGTCCGGCAGATGCTTGCTTCAGGCAGCAAGGTTGTCGCCAGTGTTGCGCCCTCATTTGCGGCGGTTTTCAACGCTTGGCAGCGGGAACGACTTGCTTCCGCTTTGCGCCGATTGGGGTTTAGCTATATTGGCCAGACATCGCATGGCGCGTATCAGGTGGCCCATGCCACCTATCGGTGCGTCAAAAACAAGCAAGGCGCCTGCATTGCCACCGCCTGTCCGGCGCTGATTAATTATGTGGAAAGATACAAGCCCGAATTGATTGATTATCTGGTGCCGATAGCTTCGCCGATGGCAGTGCATTGTCGGATGCTCAAGCAGAAATTCGGCGCAAACGTCAAAACCGTTTTTATCGGGCCATGTATTGCCAAAAAATCCGAAGCGCAGCGACCGCAGATCGGCGGGGCCGTGGATGCCGTGCTTACTTTTACGGAGTTGAAGAACTGGATGGAGTCGGCCGGCATTGAACTGGCGTCCTGCGAAGAGAGTTCTTTTGATGAGCCGCCTGTGGAGGCGGCGAACTATTTTCCATTGCCGGGCGGATTGTTGAAGACGGCCGGGATAAACGACGACGGCCTGCAGATTGAGGTCGTCCAAATGAGCGGACCGCAGCAAGTGCAGGAATTATTGGAGGCTGTTCCCAAAAACAGCCGTTACCTGCTTTTGGAACCGTTGTTTTGCAGTCAAGGCTGCATAAACGGACCGGGTATGGATGCGGAAGAAAATATTTTCAAGCGGCGTCAGGAACTTTTGGATTATTGCCGCAAGCATGCCAAAGGGAAAATTGACCTGCTTGAAGATGACGTTTTGTTGGGCGTGAATTTTGCCCAGGCCGGTGATTTTTGCGCGGAGGCGAACGAAGAATCCATACAGGCTGTTTTAGCGCAGACAGGCAAATCCGATCCTGAACAGCAGCTTAACTGCGGCGCCTGCGGCTACAACAGTTGCCGCCAGAAAGCCATTGCGGTGATTCAGGGCATGGCCGAGGCGGAGATGTGTATTCCTTATATGCGCCGGCTGGCCGAGCGCAAGACTGACCGTATCATTGAGACCAGCCCCAACGGGATCGTGATACTCAATCAAGAACTGAAGATTATCAGCATGAATCCGGCTTTCAAAAAATTTTTTGGTTGCAATGACGATGCCGCCAGCAAACACATTTCTTGTGTTATGGACCCCGTTGCCTTTGAGAAAGTTGCTTCAGGGATAGAGGAATGTGTTGTCGAGACGGCAGAGTTTCCGCCGTTCAATACAGCCTGCCATCAGTTGGTTTACGCATTGCATCAGGAGCGCCAATTTGTGGGTATTTTTGTGGATCTATCACATTTGCGCGCAAGTGAGCAGAGATTGCGTCAAATCAAAAGTCAGACTGTGCAACAGGCCAAAGAATTGCTTGAGCACCAGATTGGCCTGGCCCAGAATATTGCCAGGTTTCTTGGCGAGAGCACCGCCAAAGGCGAAGAGCTGGTGGATAAATTAATGATGATTCTGAACGAAAATGAGCAAGACAAGCCGGACAAATCCTAAAAAATATATTGGCATTGCCATCGCGCAGGCGAATAAATCGGGCGGGGCGGTTTGCGGGGATTATTTGCTTTCTGAACGTACGGAAGAGGCGACGACCGTGATTTTATGTGACGGCATCGGGAGCGGGATTAAGGCGCATATTGCCGCAGTCATGTGCGCCAACCGGCTGATGGAGCTTTTGCGTCTGGGCGTTTCGCTGCGTCAGGCCTGCGCCAGAGTTGTGGCTACGATGCATGAGGCGCGCACACGCGATATCCCGTTTGCCGCTTTTTGCGTTTGCCGCATATTGAGCGATGGTCAGGCGACGATGATGCTCTACGAAATGCCCGCCCCCGTGATTATTGAGCAGGCTTCCGCCTCATTGGCGGGGCGTCGTTTTATTGCTTTGGGCAATGAAGTTATTGCGGAATCACATTTCCATTTTCATGAACAAGTGGCGCTGCTCTTGTTTAGCGATGGGGTCTCTCAGGCCGGCATGGGCATGATGTTCAAATTCGGTTGGACAGAAGAAAGAGTGGCTGACTTTGCGCGTTCCGTTATTGCCCGCCAGGCGCCGTTGGAAGATTTGCCGCATTTAATTATCGAGAAAGTGCGCCAATATTCCGGTCCGACATACGGCGATGACTCGACCGCAGTCGTTCTCCAGTGTCGGGAGGCGAAAACCGTGCATATTTTGACCGGGCCGCCGGCTGACCGCCATTCGGATCGCAAGGTGATCGAAAGTTTTATGCGCCTGCCGGGCATAAAAATAATCTGCGGTTCGACCACCGCTGATCTTGCCGCCCGGAATCTTGGCATTCAGGTGCAAAACAAACAATTGTCTGACGCCTACTACAAACCGCCTCAATACGAGATAGCCGGCATTGATCTTGTTACAGAGGGCGTTTTGACTTTGAATCAGGCCTACAATATTCTTGATGATGATCCGGTTTCCTATGAGAAGGATTCCTGCGTTTCCACGCTTTGCATCCTTATTCGTTCTGCTGATGCGGTCAACCTGCTTGTTGGCGCGGCCGCCAACCCTGGACATCAAAATATTGTTTTTCGCCAAATGGGCGTTTTGCCCCGTCCTGTAATTGTCCAGAAGATAAGTGAAAAACTCAGGGAAATGGGCAAATTGGTTACGATTGAATATCTCTGATAGGAAGTGTCTGTATAAAGCGGGTTGCTGTTCCAGCCGTTCCGATTTGGGGCTGGACGGCGAGCAACAGACAACGCGCAAGAGCTGTTGCTATGCAGTGCATCCGCCGGCGCGTTTATGTTGCCGGCGGCGGGGCAGAACCGTTGGCGTGGTTGTGTTTTTCCGGCAGGCTGACCCCGCTCATTTGCTCTATTTTGATTGTAACACGCTCCAAACGCTTGTCGGCTTCTTCGTAGCGTTTTTGCGCGTTGCCGAGATGCTGGCCGATTACGCGGAAGTCGTCCGTAAAATTATCCAGTTCTTTCCGCATGCGCGCCAGATGGTCCATGATTTCGCGGGCGTTTTCTTCAACGCGCAAACCGCGCAAGCCGAGCAGGATGGTCTGGAGATAGGCGTAACAGGAATTGGGCGAAACCGGAATGACCCGTTTCTGGAGCGCGTGCTGGCAAAGCGCTTCGGCGTCATGGCCGGCATTGCGCGTGATCATGGTGTAGTAAACATTTTCGGCCGGGATGAACATCATGGCGAAATCCAGCGTTCCTTCGTCCGGCCGAATATATTTGCGGGCGATATCGTCAATATGTTTTTTAACATCGCGCGCGAATTGTTTGGCGGCGTTGGTTTGTTCGGTTGCATTGTCGCTTGCGCCCGCGCGCTTGAAATTTTCAAGGGGGAATTTGGCGTCAATGGCCGCCAGCCCCATGTTGAGTTTAATGACCGCATCCACGGTTTCGCCGCCCTTGAATTTATATTGCAGTTCAAAACGTGTTTCGGGGAGTGTTTGCGTCAGAAGTTCTGCAAGCATGTATTCTCCGAATCCCCCGCGCAGCTTTGGCGCCTGCAGTGTTTGCTGAAGCTCGGCGATGTCCTGGCCGACGGCAAAAATTCGTTTGGATGCCTCATCGAGCTGGCCGAGCCGTTCGCGGAGGTCGCCGACAACCCGTGTGGTGTTGTCCAATCGGTCGCCCATATTGCGGTTGGCCTCTGAGAGTGCGCGCGCCACTTGTTCGTTGAGCAGCCGCAATTCATCGCGAAGGTGTTGCTGGAGTGTTTCGGATTGATGGGCGGCTTGCCGGGCGTCGGACTGCATTTGGTTTTGGAGCATCAGCAAGGAAGCATCCGGTGTGTCTCTATGCAACAATCCCTTGAGCGTAGCGCGCATCCACCAGGCTGCGAGCCCGATTGCGGCAATAACAATTAAGACTGGCAAAAGGATTTCCATGCGTTAGAATAATAGTCAAAAGCAGATGGGGAACAAGTGTTAAATCTTTGATGGGCAGGTGGTCAATTCGCAATGCCGGCGGAGCAATCCATTCGTCTCTTATCCGATGCCGTGGCCAACAAGATTGCCGCCGGCGAGGTTGTCGAACGCCCGGCCTCGGTTTTGAAGGAGCTGATCGAAAACGCGCTTGATGCCGGCGCCACGCAGATTGATGTCAACGTGGCCGCAGGCGGGCGAACGCTGGTGGCGGTTGCCGATAACGGTTCCGGCATGAGTCGTGATGACGCCTTGCTTTCCGTGGAACGGCATGCGACCAGCAAAATCAGGGATGTGGATGATTTGGAGCGTATCGCCACGCTGGGGTTCCGGGGCGAGGCTTTGGCCGCCATCTCGGCGGTTGCGCGTTTCCGGATGCTGACCCGGCGCGCTGCGGATATTGCCGGCACGGAATTGACCATTTCCGCCGGTATGCTTCAGGATGTGCGTGAAGCTGGTTGTCCGCCGGGCACATGCATTGAAGTGCGCAATTTGTTTTTCAATGTGCCGGCGCGGCGTAAATTTCTGCGTTCCGAACAGACGGAACTGGCGCGCTTGCGTCAGGTTTTTAATGTCTATGCTCTGGCGCATAAGGACTTGGGCATCAAGTTGACTGTTGATAACCGGCTTGTGGCGCAGGTGGCCGCCGTTTCCGCGTTGCCGGAGCGGTTGCGTGATTTGTTTGCCTGGCTGACCCCGGAAAATCTGCGCCCGGTTATGTGTTGTGCCGACGGCTTGCAGCTTGATGGTTATGTGGGGGTGCCCGCGATGGCGCGCACCGATCGGGCCGAGCAGTATGTTTTTATCAACGGCCGTCCGGCGAGCGCCCCGGTGCTTGCCGGAGCGCTGCGCGAGGGCTATCATTCCTTGCTGGCGCGCGACCGGCATCCGGTGGTTTTTCTCTTTCTGACCTTGGATCCGGCGCTGGTTGATGTTAATGTGCATCCGGCTAAACGCGAAGTGCGTTTTCGTAATCCCGGCGTGGCGCGGCATGTTTTCATTGA
>CAZMFH010000119.1:0-7811 GCA_964565485.1 uncultured Verrucomicrobiota bacterium
GCCGGATAAAGACGCCGCGCGGATGATTTGGAGAGTGTTCCGGTTTGTTGTGGAATTAGCGCTTCAATGGCAGTTGCCTGCGCGAGGGTTTCAGAGAAAAAATTGCAATGGATGCGCATCATGAGCGCTGAATTTTCCTTTCGTGCTGGTGTTGTCCGGATAAGCTGTTTTTCTGTGTGAGTTTTTTGATGATTCTTTGATGTTGCGGGAATTGCCGCGTCAATTCCAACCGGTCGGCCAGTTCAAAGTCGGCAAAATCGAAGCCGGGCGCCACGGTGCAGCCGATCAAGGCCCAGCTGTGCCGGTTGAGCGGCCTGGCGCCCATCCAGTTGCCGGCCGGAATGACGGCTTGAAACTGTTCGCCGCGCCCGGCGCGCGCACCCAGCCGTGTTTCTGTCAATTTGCCGTTCGTCGTGATTTGAAACAGGATCAATGTCTGTCCGGCATGGAAATGCCAGATTTCATCAGATTTCAGGCGGTGAAAGACCGAAATTTGATTCCCGGCGAGCAAAAAGAGAATGGCGGATGAAAATACGCGCGCGCTACGGTATCGCTTCGGAAGGCTTGCGGCAGAGATACGCTCTGCCGCACGATATGTTTCCCGGTAATAACCGCCTTCCGGGTGCGGTTGGAGCGCCAGTTTCTTGATCCAGTAGTTTGCGTTAGTCTGACGGCAATTTTTGGGCATGTTTATTGATGTCAGTTTAATGCTGATGCCGACGAGAGACAAGTGTTGGTTGAAGTCCGTCTGTTAGTCGGAAAAGTTCCAGCGTTGTATTGGCCTGACCGAAATGGCCGACCTGTTTCCAAGGCGCATAGCGTTCATCTATGATTTGCCTGAAAGCATTGTTTTCTTGCGGAGAAGTTGGTTGGATTTCCGGCGCGCTGATGGCGAAAGCGTAGCCGCTTAGCGCGGCGACCGTGGCTGGAGTTGTGCGCAGCAGCTGCTCAAATCCATTGCGGTTCAGCACATTCAGGCGAACGGCTGCTTCGTCGTTTAAAGATGGAAAATAGCAGAATTGCCCCATTTCCATGCCGTGCGGCACGCGTAACCCTGTTTCCACGGCCAGATAGGTGTCCTGGGTAAGCAGATGGTCGTCCGGTTTGGAAACATTACGGATTAGTTGGGCGGTCTGGCGCAGTTTTTGCAAAGATGTTTCTTCCTTGAACCGCCACCAGATGCGGTCGCGGCCGCGGATGAACCAGTCCTGGTTAATTGGCGAAGATAATGCCGCGCAGATTGTTGCGGCAAGCATGATCGCCGGCAGGCGGATTGGCGCAATGTCGCCCAATTGCCGGACGGCCATTGCCGCGATGGCGGCGGCGCTGAGCGGAAAGAGAAAAACCTGATAGTCATCATAGGGGAATGGCGCCAGGAGATGCAGCAAGCTAACAGCGATAATCGTCAGCCAGATGCATTTGCCGAGGCAGGCGCCGGCCGGATTGCTTGGCAAAGCATTTTCTTTTTGGGGGCTTTGAAAATGCGGGCGCCGTATCATGATCAAAACAAGCAGCAGCATTGCCGGCACAAAATAGGCCTGGATCAGGCGTGAAATGAATCCGGCTTTATAGATCAATTGCGCCGCCATGCCTGCGCCGGCCTGACGCATTGTGTGGAATTTAACCGCAAAAAACAGAAAAGCTTCCGGCGCTTGCGCCATGAAAGGCACGAACAGGATGGCGGCGGCAAGGAATGCGCCGCCACCAAACAGCAACCACGCGGCGCGGGGTTGCTGGCGGCGCAGGCTTAAAAGCAGCAGCGCCACAATTGGCAAAGCAATGGCGGCTGATGTGCGGGCGCCGGCGGCAAGCACAATGCCGGCGCCTGCGACCGGCAGCAGCCATGTGCGCCGGTGCAGTAAACCTTCGGTCAGCGCGAGAAAACCCATTGTCAAAAAAAAACCTGCCAGCGCATACGTTTTGACTACGGCGCAAAAATAACATTGATAAACATTGACGCCAGCCAGAATCAAAGCCAGCAGTCCCGCTGTGGCGCGCAATCGTTCCGGCGCCAGGCGCATTGCCAGCAGGACGCCGGCTGCTGCTGCCGCCAACCCCAGCATGGCCGTAATCCACCGTCCGGCGAGCAGCCCGTGTTTTTCAATCAGCGGATTAAATACGGCGTAAATCAGCGGCATGGTCGGCCCCTGGGTAAATGCAAAATCACGGTAAGGCATTTGTCCTTCCGCAGTCAGGCGCGCGGCATAGAGATACCAACCTTCATCCTGGTTCAGTTCGCCGAGATAAATATTGGCGGCGGTTAAGCTGATGGTCGCCAGAATGGCGCTTCCCGCCAGGAGTGGCAAAATGATTTTTTTTATCATCATTTTGTGCCACGTAATGTTTTAAGGAGTTTTGCCATCGCGGATGCCTTTCAGAATGGCCTCCAGCGTGTCTGGATTGGCCAGCATGTTGAGCAGCGCTGTTTCCATGTCAAGATGCGGTTTGCTGAAAGCGCCGTGGATGGGGATGGAAATTTTAAAACGTTTTGGCAATGGGATTCCACGCAGTTTTTGCTGAAGTTTTTCGGTTGGGGTAACCTCCGTAAAGGCGAGACGCAAAGCGGATTTTTGCGCGTCAAACATGCCGTTGCGGCAGGAGAGCATGACGGTTCCTTCCATTTTGCCGGATTCAAAGCCAATGGCTGCGCTTAACGGCAGAATCGTTGCCAAGTCCAGCGTTTGGAATGCGCCGGATGCGTCAAAGCTGGGACGGGTCGGGTCGCTGACCGGCGCCAGACGTCCATGCAGATCAAAGGCGTGTTGCCGTCCGTTGGCCGAGATTTGTCCCAAAAGGTTGAAAGAACCGGAAAGCACATCTTCGCGTCCATGGTTGGCTATATCGGTTAAGCTTGCTTGCAGCGCAACAGTTAATTTGAAAGGTTCTGTTTTGCCCAGCGAGTGATCGGTATAATCAAGCGTGGCATTGCCGTGCGCTTTTTTTATGATGATGTTCGGCAACTTGCGTGGCGGCGGCTTTGCCTGAGCAGCGGTGGTTCCTTGTGGTTGCCCGGCAACGGCGGCGCCTTCCGCACCGGCGGGCAAGACACGGCTTTGCCGCAGTGCGTTCAGTAGTGGGGCAATATTTAATTCGCCGTTATGATTGCGCTCCAGGCGGATTAATGCGTTGCGGATTTGCGCTTTTTGGATTTCGGTGAGATCGTTGCGGAAAAGTCGCGCGATCCCTATTTTGAGGCGGAAGTTTTTGAGGCTTGCCAGGCATGGTTCCGTATAGCCGGGAGGATTCATGATTCGCGCGCCGCGCAGCGAAAATGATCCGCGCAGCAGGTTGACGCTTGCTCTGTCGAACTGGCAGTCAATATTCCAGCGTTCATGGGCCATGGGCACGATGATTTGGCGCAGGGTATTGGTCAGGCCGAAGGCCAGAAAAATCTGTGCTCCGATTATAAGCGCGGTTATGAGAACAACCAAAATAATAATCGTTTTTTTCATGGAAAATAAGATTGATGCTTGGCGCGTGGTCAGGTTAGAGCATGGCCAGCAAAGCGTCCAGACGTTCGTTGTCTTGCGTGGTTAATTTGGGCGTGAGCAGCGCGAGGCTGGAGACATGATGCTTGAAAATTGTATGCGCAAGCTCCTGGATTTCATCGGCGCCGACTTTTTGCATGGCCTCCATAACGGTTTCCGGAGCGGGAACTTTGCCGTAGTTGAGCATGTGGTCGCCAAGCCACATCATGTGTCCGGAGGGCGTTTCCATGGCCAGGCGCAGATGCCCGATGACATATTCCTTGGCGCGCGCCAGTTCGCGTCCGCCAACCGGCTGTTGCTTCAGTCGCCGCAACTCATGCATGATCAGTTCCAAAGCTTTGGCCTGATGTTTCTCTTCCAGTCCCGCTGTAATGACCAGCGCGCCGGTTTCGGCGAATAATTGTACGCCTGAATGAACGGCATAAGCCAGGCCGTGTTTTTCGCGCACAACCTGAAACAGGCGTGAACTCATGTTTTCGCCGAGGATCACGTTGAGGAGCTTGATGGCATAACGACGCTTGTCGAAGCGTCCGAAAATCCGGAACCCCATCGCCATTTGCGCCTGCGCTATATCCTTGCTCTTGAAATTACAACATTCCTGGCGCGTGTTTTTGGTAACGAGCCGATAGGCAGGCTCGCCGGTAACGCGCAGGCCTTTGGTCAGTTGCTCCACGTGCCGCACACATTCTTCATGCCGAACATGGCCGCTGAAAACAAAAACCGTGTTTCCCGGAACGTATTTTTTCTCTTTGAATGCCATGATTCTGGCGCGGTCCATTTCGCGCAGGGTTTCCGGAAAGCCGATGATCGGCCTCCCGAGCGCATGGTCTTTCCACATGATTTCGTTCAGCATTTCCTGAACGACCTGTTCAGGCTGATCGCGATACATCATGATTTCCTCAATGATCACGCTGCGTTCCTTGTCAATATCAGATGGCGCAAAACGCGGGTGCCGGTACATCTCGCCGAGAATACGCAAGGTTTCCCATGTGTGATTGGATGCGCTGCGCGCGTAATAGCAGGTTAGTTCCTCCTGGGTGAAGGCATTGCATGCTCCGCCGCGTCCCTCAATGCCTTGCGAAATGTCGCGTGCGGTCAGGCGTTCCGTGCCTTTGAATAAAAGATGCTCGATAAAATGACTGGCCCCGGCCGTGGCGCGTGTCTCATAGCGCGCGCCGGCGCCGACCCAGATGCCGATTGCGACGCTTTGAACATGCGGAATGACGGACGTTGCTATCCGGATGCCGTTGGGGAGACGGGTTTGCGCAATGTTCATAAGCATGGCTTTGTTCTCCGTATGCGCGACAGTCATGTGTGGCTCATTGATTTTGCAGTTCCTTCAGTGAGACCCGTTCCTCGTAGAGCGCCTTGCCGACGATGGCGCCGCGCAGATTCGGTTTTGCGAGCGCTTGCAAGGCTTTGACGTCAGCAGCCGAGGTTATTCCGCCGGAGGCAATCACGTTGCAACCGACACGTTCGCAGATTGTGCGTACCGCTTCGAGATTTGGTCCCTGCAGCATGCCGTCCTGCATGATGTCCGTATAAATCAGGGTTTTCACGCCGAGACAGTCGAGACGCTGCGCCAGCGCCAGCGCGTCCTGATTTGTTGTTTGCGTCCAGCCTTTGATGCTTACGCGTCCGTCATGGGCGTCAAGTCCCACCGCCAGACGCGCGCCGAATAGCTCGAGCCATTTGGAGAGTTCCGTTAACGCCAGACAAGCGCTGGTGCCGAGCACAACCGTATCTACCCCATTATCCAGCAGATGCTGAATTTGCGCTGTGTCGCGGAGCCCGCCGCCGGTCTGAACCGGAATTTTAAGGGCTTGTGCAATTGATAGAATCGTGGCGGTGTGTACCGGGCGCCCGGCAAAGGCGCCGTCCAGATCAACAACGTGCAGTCTCGTTGCGCCCTGTTTTTGCCAGGCGAGCGCCACCTTGACGGGATCATCGGCGTAAACCGTCTCCGCCGCGGCCTGGCCGCGCTGCAAACGCACACAGCGTCCGTTTTTAAGGTCTATGGCCGGAATAATATTGATTGTGTTCATGATTTGCTACAAAATGCCTTTGCTGGATGGAAAATCTTTTTCGCGCCGGTCCAGCGCCATGGCTTCCCGCAAAGCGCGCGCCAGCGCCTTGAAAACCGATTCAAAGGCATGGTGCGCGTCTTTGCCGTAATACTGTTCGATATGCAGGTTCATGCGCGCTTGCACACAGAAGGCGCGCAGAAATTCCTCGATCAGGCCTACGTCAAAATTGTTGATTTTGCGGCAGCGGTTGGCGATTCGGTATGCCAGGAACGGGCGTCCGCCCAAATCCACGGCAACGCGGCTAAGAGCGTCATCCATCGGGATGCAGGCGCAGCCGTAACGCCGTATTGCGCGCCGGCCGGCAAGCGCCTGATCAAGCGCCTGACCCAGACAAAGGCCGATATCTTCAACCGTGTGATGCGCGTCCACAGCCAGGTCGCCAGTTGCTTGAATGCGCAAATTTATCAGCGCGTGGCGTGCCAGGAGTTCCAGCATGTGATTGAGGAAAGGCAGGCCGGTGGCAATTGCGTGGCGACCTTGTCCGTCCAGACATAATTCGAGCGCGATGTCTGTTTCACGCGTTTTCCGTTTGATGGTTGCTTGACGTTTTTTCATAAGGTGTTTTCGGTAATGATGTTTTTGGTGGCTTCCAGCAAGCGGTTCATCTGTTGCGGAGTGCCGATCGTAATGCGGACATAGTCGGCGGTGCGTTCCCCGGCGAAATGCCGCACGATGATATTCTGTCCGCGCAGGAGACGGTAATAATGCTCGGCTTTGATGCGGCTTGGTTTGACCCAGAGGAAATTGGTTGCCGAATCAAAAACCTGGAAACCGAGCTCGGTCAGCATGGCCGCCGTTTCGCGCCGGGTGGCTTTGATCTGGCCGACCATTTTGTGCATATAGGCTTGATCCAGAAGCGCCGCGTGGGCGATTGCCTGGGTCAGCCGGCTGACATTGTAGGAGTCTTTGATTTTAAACAATGCTTCAATCAATGGCTCCGGACCAACGGCATAACCAAGACGCAATCCGGCCAGCGCGTAGGATTTGGAGAGTGTGCGCAGAATGATTGTGTTGTCGAGTGTGCGTCCGAGCTGGATGCAGCTTGTTTCAGCAAAATCAACATAGGCTTCGTCAAGCACAACCACACCCGCGAGATTTTGACAAAATTCGGCGATTTGCGCCTGCGGATACTGAATGCCGGTTGGCGCGTTGGGCGTGGTCATGAAGAAGAGATTGGCTTGATACCCGGCGGGCATATTCCATTCGAATTTTACGCCGAGCGGCACGGCCGCGGCGGCAACGGCGCGAATGCGGACGAGCACCGGATAAAGCGAATAGGATGGCTCAAAATAACCGATTACGCCGTTATCTTCCACAAAAGCCTTTGTGCAGAGCGCAAGAATCTCATCGGAACCGTTGCCGATAAAGATGTTTTCCGGCTGCACTTCGTGCAGGGTGGCGATTGTCTGTCTTAATTTTGCGCAAAGCGGATCAGGATAGAGCCGCAAGGCTTCCGGATTGCCCGCACGCAAGACTTCCAGCACAGCGGGCGAGGGGGGGTAGGGGCTTTCGTTGGTGTTCAGCTTTATGATGCGCGGATCGGTCGGTTGTTCGCCGGGCGTGTATCCGCGCATTGCGGCAATTGTGCTGTTGATGTATTTGTTCATGGAATTGATTGTTTGGCAAATGCGCGCGTCGGCATTGCTTGTTCAAATCTGATCCGCGCCGAACGCGCGTGCGCATCCAGACCTTCGACGCGCCCCATGGTTTCGATCACCGGCAAGACGCTTTGCAGATCGGCGCGTGTAAAGGACACGATGCTGGAGCGTTTGCGAAAGTCGTCAACGGTCAGCCCGGAATAGCGCCGCGCCGCGCCGCCTGTCGGCAGAACATGGCTGGGGCCGGCCACGAAGTCACCGGCGCATTCCGGTGTCCAGCGGCCGACGAAAATTGCGCCGGCATGGCGTACTTTTTTGACCCAGCGCCGCGGTTCCTGTGTAATTATTTCGAGGTGTTCCGGAGCAAAAAGGTTGCACAATTCCATGCCGGCATCAAGATTGTTGACAAGGACGATCAGCACTCCTTGCTTAAGCGCTTTTATGATGGTTTCGCGTCGGCTGAGTTTTTCGGCCTGGTGGATGATCTGTTCCGTCGCTGCTTCAGCCAGGCGCGTGGAATCGGTAACTAAAAGCGCCTTTTCAAAACCGGTGCCGTGCTCCACTTGCGAGAGCAGATCAGCGGCCACAATTTCCGGCGCCGCGCTTTCATCGGCCAAAACGGCGATTTCGCTTGGTCC
>CAZMFH010000120.1:0-7718 GCA_964565485.1 uncultured Verrucomicrobiota bacterium
AAGCTGTGTGCATGTTTCCGCATCGGTGCATAATGTATGCACATGTTCCGGCGCAAGCTGGTGCAGTTCCGCGCGGCTTTTGCTGGGCGGATAGCCGCCGCCGGGCGCAAAAGGCACGAGCGGAAAAACCACTCCTCCGGAAATCGAGGCGGCGCGCAGGCAAATTTCATAGGCCTTGGCCGGGTCAATACCCAGTGTGTTTTGCAGGCCGTGGTATTCCATCGGACCACAGGCCCAATAGCAAATTGGGGTTTGCTTGAGAATGGCCGAAAATTCTTCCGGAAAAAGCTCTTCGTATTTTCTTTTGTCGCGCATGTTTTATTCTTTGCTGTTGTTTGCTGTGATTGTGTCCTTAACCCAGCACAGCTGGAACCAGCAAGGATTCCGGCGGTGCCGGGCAACAATTATAATCCGTCAATTGCCTGGAAAGCCCAAGGCGCCGGTTGAAGCGCTTCGGCCAGGGCTTCACGGTCGCCGGTCAACGCGCCTTGCAGCGTGATCCATTCCGCGCGCGCCGCAGACAAAATATCAATGCGCCGGACAAGCAAGCGTGAAAGCATGTCCTCCTTTAGTTCAACGGTCAAGACGCGCCGGGCGCGGCCTTCCGCCGCAAAAAGCAGTTCTTCGCGGTCGGGCGTCCAGACGCGCACTTCCGTTGCTTCCAGTCCCGGCGCGGCGCGCCGGATTTTTTGGCCGATGGCGGGGATGTTGAGCGGCTTGACGACCATGGCATTGCTGTTTTTCCAGCGCGCCGGACAGGGGGCGCCCCAGGTTTGCAAGGCGTTATCGAGCGGCGAATCCGGTGTGGTGGCCGCAACCAGGCTGATGCCCGGCTCGCGCGCAGCCTGGAGCATGGCCGTCAACAAGTCGGCGCGTTGGTCGCGGGCGGCGATTTCCTTCACCTGGTCTGTTTCTTTTGCGCGGCTCAGAACAAGAAATCCGGCTTCTGCTCCATTTTCGCGGATGCCCCAGTAAGTTGCATTGCGGCGTAATTCCCGGTTGGCGTGGAAAAAGCGCGTCGAACGCAAGGTATAACCGCCATATCTGGCGTAACACTCGTTAAAAATTGCGCGCCGTTGCGCTTTTTCCGCGTAAAATTCATCCGCATTCATTTTATAAACAGCGGCGTTGGCTGCCGGTGTGTTTTGGGGTGGGGCAATTTTATAGGAACGCGGATAGGCGACATCATGGAATCCGTTGGCTCGATAAAAACGATATGCCCGCGCTGCTTCGCTGGTGCTGATGATCAGAATGATATCGCCGCGCTCTTTTAAAAATCCGGTGGCGGCATTCTGGATGCCTTGCCCGATGCCTTGTCCGCGATAAGCGTCCGATACGCCAACACGGAACTGGATCCAGGCATCCAACACCGCGCCCGGGGCAACCTGGAAGGCGCGGCGCACCATGGGGATGGCGCCGATGATGCGGCCGTTGTCTTCCGCCACGGCAACGGTGAAATCATCACAAGGCAATTTGCGGAAATCTTCCGGCGCCACTTTACCGCTGGTAAAAACCGTATCAAGCAGCTCGCTGATTTCGTTCAGTTCATTGGGTTGATATTCGCGATAAAGCATGGTTTTAATCCTTTTGATTGAGTATGGCGGACACGGTTTCCAGGAGCTTGGCGATTGGGTATGGTTTTGCCAGAAAGGGCAGACGCATTGCGCGGATGGCCGGCCAGCGGGTGTGTACGTCGGAATAACCGCTGCTTAACAATACATGCAGACCTGGATTTTGTGCCAGGCATTGCTTGGCCAGTTCAAGCCCGTTTTGGTCGGGCAGGACAACATCGCTGAAAAGGAGGTCAAAGGTGTTTTGTGCTTGAGCGAAGAGCGTCATTGCTTCGTCTGCATTGGAAGCCACGGCAACCTGATAGCCGTTGGCGCGCAGAATCATGGCGGCCAGATTGCGGACGCTTTGCTCGTCTTCCACAAGCAGGATTTTTTCGCCGTGTCCGTGTGCATGTTTATGGGTCAGTTCCGGGCGCGTCAGTTGCGACTCGTTTTTGCCCGTTTGGGTGTTCAAAGCGGGCAGATAGAGTTTGAAGGTTGAGCCTTGCCCGATTTGGCTGTAAACATTAATCCATCCGTTATGTTGTTTGGCAATTCCGTAGACTGATGCCAGGCCAAGGCCGGTGTTGCTGCGCTTGGTACTGAAAAATGGCTCGAAGAGATGTGCGGCGGTTGTCTCGTCCATGCCGATGCCTGTGTCGCTGACGGCAATGCAAACGAATTCGCCTACGCTTGACTCCGGCATCAGGATGGCATCCTGTTTGGCGATGGTGATATTGGATGTTCCGATCGTCAGTCGTCCGCCCTGGGGCATGGCGTCGCGCGCATTAAGCGCCAGATTGGTCAGCAACAGCTCCAACTGATTGGAATCCGCATTGATTTGATGCGGATCGTCGGCCAGTTCCAGATCAAGCCGTATGTTTTCGCCAATCAGCCGCGCAAGCATATTGGCCATGTTGCGGATAATCTCGTTGATTTGCAGTGGCTTAAGCTCGATCATTTGATTGCGGCTGAATGCCAGTAGTTGCCTGGTCAAAGTTGCGGCGCGATTGGCGGCGTTGAGGATTTCCGTCAAATCGGAATATTGCGCGTTTTGCGCTTCCGTGTTCATCAGCATGATTTCACAAAAGCCGATGATGGTTTGCAGGATGTTGTTGAAGTCATGGGCGATGCCGCCTGCCATGCGGCCCATGCTTTCCATTTTTTGGTTTTGCGTGTGCTGCTCTTGCAGGCGTTTTTGTTCGGTGATATCACGCTGGACGGCCACGAAATGGGTAACTTGTCCGGTTGCATCAAGCAACGGGGTAATGGTTGTTTCCTCGTTGTAGAATGTGCCATCCCGCCGTTTATTGATCATTTCTCCTTGCCATGCTGTGCCGGACAGAATGGTTTGCCAGATTTTATCGTAAAATGAGGGCTCATGAAAGCCTGATCGGAAAGTGCGTATGTTTTGGCCAATGAGTTCCTCCTGCTTGTAACCGGTCAGATCCAGGAGCGCGCTGTTGACAAAGACAATTTTGCCGGCGCGGTCCAGGATCATGACGGAATGCGCACAAGCCAGGATGGCTGCGTTTAAAACACGCAGCTGTTCGCGCATTTGCTTGATATCAAGGGTGGTTTTATTCCCAGATATATTCGGTGTCGTCATAATTGCGGGCGGATGTTAATTCCGAGCCTTGCGGCCCGATTTGTTTAAAAAGCGATGCGGTTGGCGGCAGTGCGGCGGCGCCGATTGTGTTTCCGGTTTGTTCTTCGGCCAGGCGTTGTTTGATGATTTTGGTCATTTCCGGGAAAGGGGGGGCATTGTCCGGCGCGTTGGTTTTGGTCACGCCCGGTTTGGAGGCTTGTTTGCGGCGCGAATTGAGAAGCGCCGCCAGGGCAAAAGCCATGCTGAGAATTGTGGCAATAATGCCGATCATGGTTAAGGGCGAATCAAGTTCCATAATAATAATTTCCTGACATCATCTCCAATTCGGGAAAATCCTGACGCATTATCGAGTCATTTATTCTTTTTTTTCCGGCGGCGGAAGCGTTTCCGCCGCTGACTGTTTGATCAATTCCGGAGTTATTTTGGAGGCATGCGCCGCATATCCGAGCATCAGTGCCACATCGCAGATATTATTAATCAGGCGCGGCAGTCCGATTGTAACCTTAAAAATTTCCGTAATTGCATTTTCCTCAAAAATCCAGATGTCGCCGCCGGCTGTTCGGATGCGGTGTTGAATATATTCCAAAGTCTGGGTTTGCGTCAGCGGCTCAAGACGCCAGACCATTTGCAATCTCTGCCGCAAGGATTCGTAAGGCGTCAGCCGGAGCGTCAAGTCTGGATGCCCGGAAAGCAGGATAGTGAAAGCCGGGTGAATGGGGGTCAAATCGCGCCCAAGCACACTCAGATTGGTCAACATGTGCAGGAATTCGTAGGTTTTGGCGTCGTTAATCAGGTGCGCTTCGTCTATGGCCAGAACAGTATGCTTGAAGGCGGCTTTTGGATCATGGCAGTTGGCGCGGATAATTTCAATTACCGCCGTCATGTCCGGAACATTTTGCGGCTGGCCGATAAAGGCGAGAATTTGCCGGGCCATTCCGATTGTTTCGCCGGACAGAATTTCCACGCAGAGATAACGCGATTTTTGGTCAGCGCGGATTTTCTGTGCCAGCAGTTCCAGAACCATTGATTTGCCGACACCATAGGCGCCGGTGAGCACGCCGCCCAATTTGTTTCCGTCAACGAGGTAAATCATTCGCGCCAGTCCCTCGTGGTGTTGGTCGGAAAGATAAGCAAAACGTGGGTCGGGTACGTTTTGAAATGGTTTTTCGCGCAAATTCCAGTAAGTGTTGTACATTTTTTCGTTCTCTGGTTTTGGGCGCGTGCCGCTATTGGGCTTTGATCGGTGGTTGGATGACGTTGGCAAACCTGATTTTGCCGTTTGGCGGATTGGCTTTGGGAGATATCCCGTTATAGGTCATGTTTTCCGGCATTTTGCGGTTTGGCGCAAAGGCTGAAACAGGGCGGATCGTTTGGGGAGCGTCGCCTGCCTCGTCCGTGACGGCGGTAATGCCGGTTTTAGGGATAATGGTAAATTCCACCTCGGGCGACAACTTGTTTTCGCCAAGATATTTGGTTACATTCCAGAAGCGTTTGCCGCTGGTTGGATCGAAACTGAGCGCTATGGCAACAGGGATAACTTCCTCAAGCGTGTTTTTAAGCCGGAAAGACATGGGCGAGACAGGTTTGGGGATGGTCAACAAGGTTGTTGTGTGCAGGCGGTCGAAAGCGCGCACAAACGAAAAAACATGTTCGGCCAGATTGCTTGGGGAACGAACTGCCACCCACGGTAAAACCGTATCAAGCGCCACGCGCTGAACAGCATTTGTGTCAATGATCTGCTTGAATTGCAGAAATCCTTCCGGCGGCAGGGTCATGTTTTCTTCGCTGTCGCGGCCGGGCACATAATTCTGATATTCCAGCAGAATCAGGTTGCCGGAGTTAATCGCCTCGCCTATTGGAAAGCCGAGCGCTTCAGCATAGATTATCAGATCTGCGGCAATGCGGGCGGAAAGCATCAGGCAACGTTCGCCCTGTTCCAGGCCGCGTTTGATGAATTGCAGGGCCATGACGGTTTTTCCGGCGCCGGAACGGCCGCTGACCAGCGTTGTTCGTCCACGGTAAATGCCGCCATAACGCGCATCAAAGAACGAAATACCGGTTAGTGTTTTGGCGATCATGTTTTTTCAAGCGGCAGGAGCCGCTGTAAAATCGAATTGATAAATGAAATTTCAAAGGGTTTGGTCAGGAATTCACTCACGCCGAGCGCTTGACAAGCCGCAAGGCGTTCGGAGGTTGGATAGCCTGAGACAACGATCAGCGGGCAATCGGGACGCGTTTCGCGCAGACATTTGATCAATTCCATTTTGTTTGGTTGGCCGGGCATGCTTAAATCCGAGATAATCAGGTTGACTGACGGATCCTTGGATTTTTCACGACCGCTTGCGCTGTCGTTTGCGGTTTCCACCGCATATCCGAGGCTGGTCAACAGTTTTTGAAAGTAATTCAGGATGCCCTGTTCGTCGTCAATTACCAGAATTTTAGCCACACCAATCCCTCCCGCCAAGCCTGTTTGGTTTACTATCGAGAAATTTTGCTTGAGATTATTGCATTAATTGTGTTAGCTGGCAAGCGTTCTTTCTTTGTTCGTTGATGGAAAAGATTTTTCGCGAAATATGTTCAAGCAAATTCAACCGGAAAGTCAGGCGGATTTTTTTGCGGCGCCCGAAAAGGGCATTCGCTCGCATTGCGCCGCCTGCGCCTTGAGCGTGCATGTTGTCAAGGCGCCCAAACCTTTGGTGTGCCCTTTTTGCCGGTCGCGCATGGTTGACGGCGCTTTTGAGCTGCCTGCGCCGGCTGTTATCGGAGACGACAGCGCCGAGGAGGTGCGGCGGCGTCAGTTTGCCAGGCGTCCGTCGCGTTTGTCCGTGCTGGGGCTTGGCATAACCGGCATTCTGCTGCTTTCGCTGGCCATTTATTTTCAGTTGACCAATATTGAGCATTACTGGTATGCGCCGCTCGTCAATCTCTACAGTTTGGTGGTGGGTTTTTTTATTATTACGCGTTTTTTTCTTTCGGCTTTTTATTCCGCTCCTCCGGATGTCGGTTACGAGCCGATGGTAACTGTTGTTGTGCCTTGCCGCAATGAACGCGATTCAATTGCCAAAACAATTGCCCGTATCTATCGCGAGGGTTATCCGCACGCCAAGCTGGAGGTGATTGTTGTCAACGACGCTTCAACGGATGACACTTTAACGGAGATGTTGAAGGCGCAGGCGCGTTATCCGTCCATGGTGATTGTTGATTTTGAGAAAAATCGCGGTCTGAGCCACGGCATGGCTGTGAGCGCATTGCTGGCGCGCGGCGAAATTCTGGTGTATGTGGATTCGGACACTTTTCTGCTGCCTGGCGCTGTGCGCAAGGTTGTGCAGGGCATGGCCGATCCGCGGGTCGGCGGTGTGGCCGGACATACGGATGTGGAAAACTATTCCGTCAATTTGTTGACCAAAATGCAGGATGTGCGTTATTATGTTTCTTACAAGGTCATGAAGGCGGCCGAAAGCCTGTTTGGCGCGGTAAGCTGTTTGCCCGGCTGTTTTTCGGCCTATCGCAAATCCTGTGTGCTGCATGTGCTAGATAAATGGGTCAATGAGAAATTCATGGGCCGCTACGGCGATTTTGGCGATGATCGCAGTTTGACCAATTTTATTCTCCGTGATTACCGTTTGGTTTATGACGACGAAGCTTTGGCGACAACCATTGCCCCGGAACATTGGGGCAAATATATCAGGCAGCAGGTGCGTTGGACCAGATCATGGGTGCGCGAGATCTTTGTGGCCAGTTTGTTTATGTGGCGCAAGCATCCGGCGGCAGCCATTGCCTGGTATGCCATGATGCTTCTGCCGGTGATTGAGCCGATTGTCATGGTGCAGGCGCTTGTGGTCGGGCCGATCATGTACGGGCAAATGACTTCTTTCTATATTTTCGGGATTCTGGCCATAACTTTGGTGTGGTCGTTATATTTTTATGAAAAAACCGGACGCCGACACTGGTGGACCGGCATCATTTTTACGTTTACCTATGCCTTGTTTTTCAGTTGGCAGGTTTACTATGCGCTGGCGACCATGCGGCGCACGAAGTGGGGGACAAGATGAGCGATTCAGCGTCAGGGCAAATGCCAGATGACCATAATCGGACTGATGCTTCGCTATCTTCCGGTCCGGAAGGGCGGACGGTTCATCCGGTGCGTGTTTCGTACACGCAGTCCTGGTTGTTGTTCCTGTTTTTGATTTGTTTCCTGATTGCCTGGTGGTTTCCGCTGAAACTGTTTCTGCAGCGCATGTCTGCCATGCGCGCCGGAGATGGTGGGGCGCGGGAATCGCGCGCTTTTGTAACGCTTGCTTACGAAGGGGTTTCTGATTTGCCGGGTGAAATCAGTCGGCAGCGTTTCCGCGAGCATGTGCAGGCTTTTCGCCGGAATGGCTATACGCCGATCAGCATGAGCGACGTCAGGCAGCTTTTACGGGAAGGGCGGCCTTTGCCGCGCAAGGCCATGTTGCTTACTTTTGATCATGCGCGTAAAACATCTTTTTTTGAAACGCGCAGTCTGTTGCGTCGGTTGGGATGGAAGGCGGTGATGTTTATCTGGACCAAACCGGTGC
>CAZMFH010000121.1:0-7654 GCA_964565485.1 uncultured Verrucomicrobiota bacterium
TGGCGTCTTTCAGGGTAATATCCGGTATTTCCGGAACCATCTTGGCCAGACGGTCGCATTCCGCGAGCGGAACCTGCAAAACGCGTCCGACATCGCGAATAACAGTTTTGGCGCCCAACGAGCCAAAAGTAATAATCTGCGCCACATTATCACGCCCGTACTTGCGCTTGACATAATCAATAACTTCCCCGCGCCGGAACTGGCAAAAATCAATATCGAAATCGGGCGGCGAAACACGATCGGGGTTCAAAAAACGCTCAAAAACCAGGCTATAGCGCAAAGGATCAACGCCGGTTATACCCAAAGCATAGGAAACCAAACTGCCGGCGCCCGAACCGCGGCCGGGTCCGACCGGAATTTGCTGCTCGCGGGCGAACCGGATAAAATCCCAAACCACCAGAAAATAACCGACGAAGCGGGTGGTTTCAATCACGCCAATTTCATAATGCAGCCGATCCATGATCATGCGTTCGCGCTCATCCTTGGGCTGAGTCGGATCGGTAATTTTATAATGCTCACGAATCCCGTCCATACACAATTTGAGCAAATAGCTTTTAGGCGTAAATCCTTCCGGCACGACAAAAGCCGGATAGTGCAACTCCTCATTCAAGCTGAGTTCGACATTGCAACGTCGGCAAATTTCCACCGTATTGGCAAGCGCTTCGGGAACATGCCCAAAAAGCCGGGCCATCTCATCGCCGCTCTTGAGATAAAATTCCGATGACCCATAACGCATACGCTTGGGATCGCTCAGCACGGTTCCGGTCTGCATACACAGCAAAACTTCATGCGCTTCGGCGTGGTTTTTTTCAAGATAATGCACATCATTAGTCGCCACCAACGGCAAACCGCAATGCCGGGCAACTTCCAGCAAACCGGCATTCACTTTCTGTTGATCCGGCAGACGGTGATCCTGCAGCTCCAAAAAGAAATTATCCTTGCCGAAAATATCGGCATATACCCCCGCTTCGCGCCGGGCGCCAGCCGGATCATCCGCAATGAGATGCTCGGCCACCCGGCCTTTTAAGCAGGCGGAAAGTCCGATCAAACCTTTGTGGTACTTGGCCAGAATTTCCTTGTCAATCCGCGGCTTGTAATAATAGCCCTCCAACTGGGCGGCCGTGGCCAGACGGATCAGATTGGCATAACCGGCGGCATCGGCAGCCAGCAGGACAAGGTGAGAAGCCGCCGCTTTCTGGCTGTCTGCTTTTCTTTCCGAGCGATGACCCGGCGCCTCATAAACTTCACACCCCAGAATGGGCTTGACACCCCGCGCGCGCGCCGCCTTGTAAAAATCAATAACGCCAAACATCACACCGTGGTCGGTAATCGCCACTCCGGGCATTTTCAGCCTTTGCGCGGCATCCATCAATCCGTCAATACGGCAGGCGCCGTCCAGCATACTGTAACAAGTATGCACATGCAGGTGAACAAAAGGTGTCGTCATGAGCAAACGATCCGGAGCGGAATATTAAAGTGGGAGCAGGCTGTTCAGCGCTTGACTTCCCTTAAACTCAGATCATCCAAAAGCAATTTTCCTTCGCCTTCCGGCATCCGGAAATACAGATTGTAAGACTGGTTGGACTGCACGGCATGCGGCGCGCGGAAGCGATAGGTGCGCTTTTGCCAGGTGGTTGAAACCGGAATCATATCGGCGGCATCCCAATACTTCCATTGATCAGCCTCAAAATCCGTGGCGCCCTTGACCTGCTCATACGTCCAAAACGCCCATTTGACAGGCTTGCCTTCGACAATGGAGGAAAAAGAAAATTCATACTGTGTTTTCAGCTTAAGCCGCACCATAGTGCCGCGTTCGGAGGTCGGCGAAATAAAACGACCGCCGCGCACCTGATTGACAGAAGTGCCCGATATAATCGGCGGAACCCGGGACAAACGATTCTGAGTATAGCCAACATAATTGTTAACATAACGGAAATAAAGAAAATACTGACCTGTTACCGGCGTAACAGCCGGCATCCCTTGCCGCAAGACCAGCTCCTTTTCCAAAGACAGCAGCGTGGCCGCATTGCAAAATCCACCGATAAAATTACTCCAAAACATACGTCCATAACCCGGCCACCATCCGACTGGCGCAAGCAAATCCTTCTCCACATCCGTCCCCGTCACCGGCTCCGCTTTCGGAAAATGCGGTTTTTCTTTGGTGCCCTTGTTGATGGCAATATAAATTTTGCCCTTGGTTGACCCAAGCAAAAGGTCAAAAAGCCCGTCATCATTCCAGTCGCAAGGGAAAGGAAAAGTCATTTTATCGTAAGCATCACGCCCCTCAATCTGAAGCGTGCCTTCGCATTCAAGAATCGCCGGAGCGCGTGTACCACGAATTGAGGCAATGTCGCTCGTTTTGGCATCTTGCGTGCCCTTGTACATGCGGATTGGCCCAGTCCGTGTGCCAAAGATCAGATCGTTAATGCCATCACCGTTATAATCCACTACGGCCGGGGTCAACTGCTCATAGCCTTCCCCAAAAGCCAGATAGAACACACGATCTTCCAAAAATTCCGGCCTGTTGCGCGACCCTGTGTTAACCAAAAGCCGAACGCTATTGGCGGAATAAGTGCCCTCGCCGAGAATCAAGTCATTTTTTCCGCTGTTATTCCAATCGGCAACCCAAGGACTCATATAATTGCCAAGCACCATATCATTTTTGCCCAACTTCAAGGTAACCAAGCGGTTACGCGGGTCGGACTCTTCAAATTGCGGATCAACATAACGCGGACTTCCGGAACGCCGCACAAATTGATATTGCCGGGCATTGCCAATATTTTCAAGAAAAGCAATATCGCCATAAAAAGTACCCACAATAATATCGTTATCGCCATCATTATCCCAATCACAAACATGGATCTTGGCGCACCATCCCACGAAAGTCTGCAGAAATTCGCCTGTGGTAAACTTGGGTTTGCCCGGCTCGCCGGAATTGATGTAGATCCAGATAAAACCATACGTATCGCTGACGACCAGATCCTTCAAGCCGTCACCGTTCATATCCACAAAATTCGGGCAAGAGGACATTTGGGTGGCCCGCATTCTGCCGGCATCATCCAGCACCTGCGAGCCAGTCACATGCACACGCAGATGATTGTCGCTATCCACGCCATCCCAGTAATTGCCCAAACGCTCCGGCGCCCACGACCAGCCATTCTTCGGAAGCAAATTACCGGCATCACCTGTCTCCGGCGGGGATGCCGCCGGCGGATTGGTTTGCGCCTCAAGCAAACCAGTCTGCATCCAAAAGGCCAGCACTGGCGCCGCCAAACCAACATATTTCCGAACATATGACAGCCAACACATCATTTTCCTACCAAACCTGTTTTTCACTATTCATGATCGTTGTTTACGGCGCATTAGTTGCCGCCCCTGCGGCGCCCGGCATCCGGCTGCGCGCATCAGAAGCCGATGGCAAATCCTTGGGTAAAGTCATAAAATGTTTTTGATAACGGGTCAGCAAATGCACAACAACATTAATCCCGAATTTGTAAGCATCCCTCGTCGTTGCATCGGCAATGTTACGGTAAATGATCCGGCTTTCACTGCGTGGAGTATACAAATGCGGACCATAGACATGCCGCCACTCAGGTTTGGCGCCTTTCTCCGCAATATTAACGCGACCCCATTCGATTTTACCATCGCGATTGAGCCGGGCCTCCCAGAAATGCCCATAACCGTTGAGCGTATAAAGCACGGCCAACTCCCCACGGATATTGATCATTTCAATCGGTTCCTGATAGAAATTCATGCCTGTCGGCAACCCGATATTATCAAAAAAAGTATCAAACATCTCGTGCGTATCCGGCACAACCTCAAAGTCACGATCCGGCAAGACGCGTTTGATCTCGCGTCGGAAAGCGATATCAAACCGCGAACGTCGTCCGGCCAAAGCGCTGTCAGCCCAAATGGCGCCGCCCAACATAAGATACTGACGCAAGTTTTTGACCTCATTTTCCGTGAAATGAAAATCCTTGTGCCCCGTCAGGTAAACAAAAGGAGGCTTGAGCGTGAACAACTGATCGGTGCCGATATCCAGCACTTCCGGAAAAATATTGGCGTCAAGGCGGTCCTTGGACCAGGCGCGGATCTGCAACATCAAATTCTGCAATGAACCATTGCCCGGCACGCACGGCCCCGGCGGCTTGGTGTTGCGGTCGGAATTGCAATACCAATCACCATCCTTGTATTTGGCCTGAAAGATCGTAAATTTGGCCTTGGTCGTGCGTTTGGAGCCCTGAACATTCCAATCCTGCTGAAATTTGCGGACACTCTGCAACTGCCGAATACGCTCGCCCTCGATTTTCTTGCTCATATCGGTCGTAATCTTGACATCGGCCATTTTCATCACCGGCATGACTTTGGCCGTTTCAGTGCGCGTAAATTCGGTCGGTGTTGAAACCGTAATTCTGGTTACAGCGGTTTTGACCGCCTGCGAAACCTTGACCTGTTCCGCATCAGGCTTGGGCTCCGTCTTCTGCATCGGCGGAGGAGGAACGCTTGGCGGCGGCAACACCAACACCGCGCCATCATCAAAAGTTCCTTTAACTGCTATGTAGGAGGAAATCTTGTAGCCGGCAAAAATCAGGAGGAGTGAAACATAAAAAAGCAACGACATCAGGAAATAACGCGAACGCAAAAGCAGGATCAACAGGAACCAGATACCCTTGCGAGCTTCCGCCTCTCCCTCCAATTGCTCCACTTTTTTTTCCAGATCAAGCGGCATAATTCCAATCCAATCCTAATTGGCAAAGAAAGAAAGGTTTTTGACTCCCGCGGAAGCGCATGCGGCCAGCACTTCAATAATACGCTGCTGGCGCACTTTCGGCTGCGGATGAATAACCACCGGCTGTTTTTCGCCAAACAAGTCCACACATTGCTTCAATTTGGCCTGCAACATCAAAAGCTGCTTGTCATCCCGGTTGCCGATCGGCATCTCATTGCACAAAATCTCGCCATTATCCGTGATAGCAACCGTCAATTCCGCCGGATAAGACTCGGGCGCAGCCGATTTTGCCGAGCCTGGCACCATCAGGCCGAGATATTTTTCATCAACTTTGATTTGCGAAGCCGCAATAAAGTAGAGCAACAACAAAAAAGTGCAGTCCATCATCGGACCCATCTGCAACTCGCACACTTCTTCCTTGTCTTCTCGGCGGAACTTCATGACAAAAACCCCTGGTCAGTTTTCTTTTTCGACAGTGGAAAACATCAAGTTCGGCACATCAGCTGCCGCGACAGCCGCCATAACCTGTTGTGTAAATTCATAAGGCACACGCCGATCGGCGCGTAAAATCACACGAAAATTTTTGGAGCGCCCAACCTCCGCGCTTTTCCGAATCAGCGGCGTCAAATCACCCGGATCCTGCACAACCAACGGACCAATTTTATAGGTCGGCTCATAAAAGGCCTCGTGCCACTCTATGTCAATGATAAATTGCCCGGACTTGTCTTCCTCAACAATACCCTGTTTGGTATTGGGCAAACGCACTTCCTTGCTGATACGCACCTGGTCAATCGTGCTGACCGAAACAAAGTAGAGCAAGAGCAGAAAGGTGCAGTCCATCATCGGACCCATCTGCAATGTGCAGGCTTCATCATCTTCTATGACAAATTTTTTCTTCATACACCGTCATTCCCAATCAAGGTCAGAATTACAGTGGGGGCATTTCTTCATGCCTACGGCTACTTCCTTCTGGCAATTCGGGCAAGGCACCATTTCAGCCTGCGCAGCAGCCGGCTTGGCCTTGGCGGTGGAAGACGCAGCCGCCGGCGCGGCCGCAGCGGCGCCGCCCTTGCCGCCTTGCATATAAGCCAGGCGCATTTCCTTGCTGGCCACGACCAAATCCGGCGAAATATCATCAAAATCTATTTCATCAAAAAGCATGGCCAGGCGCCCCTGGACATATTCCATCAGCTGCTTCATGCGATTACCGAGAATGTAATATACACACAAACAGGGAATGGCAATCACCAGCCCGGCATAAGTGGTTATTAAAGCCTCGCCGATATCACCGGCCAACCTGGTCGGATCGCCCACCGCGCCGCTATAAGCCATCGAATTGAAGGCGCCGACCATACCGGAAATCGTGCCGAACAAGCCAAGCAATGGCGCAATGGAAGCATTCAAATTGATGTAGGCGTTTTTGCTGCGGAAAGCATTCAACTCGACGCCGGCGGCTTCCACGGCAGCTTCTTCGAACATAACCCGACCCTTCGGCAGTTTTTCGATTGCGGCGCAGAAAATACGTGTGGCCGAACTGGGATTATCCATGCCTATTTTCCAGGCTTTTTGATAATCCTTGACCGCAATCACCTGAAACAACTGCTGAATAATCTCCGGCGGGCAAAGCTTGTTCTTGCGCAACTTGATGAGCAACTCGACCATAACCGATGTAGCCCAGATCGCCGTCGCCAGCAAGGGCCACATTGTTGTGCCGCCCTGGCGATAATAATCCATAAACGTTTCCGGCTTCTTGGCTTTATCCGCAGCGCCGCCGGACTGTTCGGACGCCTGCGCGTAAGCGGCCTCCACGCCCAAACCGGAGAAAAAAGGCGCGCCGATGCCCAAAAATATCTGCACAATAAAAATCACCGCCAAGCCGCGTAAAAACATGGAACGCATAACAATCCTCCTTAACTTCGCTTTATTGATTGCCCAAAACCAATTATTTTTCTTGCTTCAATCCCGCCACCAACGCAAGTTCCACAAAACAAAATCCGGTGCGCCCTTATATTCAAAGCTCATTTTTTCAATGACGCTTCAAGCGCTTTACGTTGCGCAATAATATTCTTGCGTTCCTCCAATGCCTGCCCGGCAAAAGGCGAAGTCTTGTATTCTTCAAGCAACTCCGTCAACATATTCTCCGCCCCATCCAGCCGTCCGTCAGCCGCCATCAGGCGCGCGCTGCGCAACAAAGCCTCGGAATAAAAAGGCTCAACGGCATACAAGCCAACAACGCGCAGGTAAGCCTGCAAGGCCTCGCTGGGCGCATCCAATGCTTCGTAACATTTGCCGATGGCAATATAAATTGCGGCGGCATAACCGACCTGGGCCTTGGGCGGCTTCAGCATGGCATCATAAGCGCCGGCCAACTCTTCCAAATCAACCAAGGCAAATTCATATTGCTGTTTGGCGATTTTAATTTCCGCCAAACCGATCTGCGCATCGGCATGCATGCCATGTTCGGCATAGGCCTGCATGAAATCCGTCAACGCTTTTTCCGCCTTCTCGTATTCGCCTGACGCAAGACAAGCGCGTCCGTAATAAAGCAAAGCTTTGGCGGCCCAATCCAAATCCAAACCCTGAAACTGAAAGGCCACTTTTTCCAAATTAATCTGCGCTTCGCGCAAAACGCCCTTTTCATAAGCTTCAATACCGCGTGTAACGCTCGGCGGCGGGGTAACCTGCAAGCGCACGATCGAAGCGCGCGGAATGGCGATTTCGCCGCCCTGCGCCAAAGCGATCTTGACCCCGGCGGCATCGGCAGCCAGCACCCGCCCTTGATACGTGCGCCCCTGGGTAACAACAACATCCTGCGCCAAAGCGCCCCCCGTCAACATGAGCAGCATTAAAACACACCCAGCATACCAAAAGAAACGCCGGGGAAATTTCCCACGCAGTCTGTAACTATCAAGTATTGCATTCATG
>CAZMFH010000122.1:0-7519 GCA_964565485.1 uncultured Verrucomicrobiota bacterium
TTTACAAACCGAAGCCGAGCGCGGGGTTCTGATCAGGGTTTGGTCTTCAAACCGGGAAGCCGCAGCGCGCCGGGTTTGATTGATGCGGCTGCGGGCGGCGGGGGCGCGGCCGAGCCGAGAACCGCCGCGGGTACGGCGCTGGCGCGCGGCGCCGGGGGCGCGGCCGAGGTGACCCAGGTGACGCGGCCGAACCGCGCCGCCTTGTGGAAGTTGCCCTGGCCGAGAATGGGCGACCAAGCGACGCCCGAGTTGGCATCCAGGTTGGTCCGCCGAAACCGAGCGCCTGGATGGCAGGATTGGTCCAGGTGCGGTAATACCAGACGCCGTTACCGGTATGATAGACTGCAAGATCGGCGCGTCCGTCGCCGTCGAAATCGCCGCGAATTGGCCGGAAACCCTGCAGCCCGAAAGGCATGTAAATTGGGGTCGGCGAGCCGGAAAGATCAAGCCGTGGAGGCGCGTAAATTTTTCCGCGCTTAGGCAGCGAACCTTTTTGTTGCCGTCAATGATGACGTTTTGTCCGTCGAGCGAACGCAATTCATTGATGTAATTAGTGATTTTAATGGTATCGGCAAGCAGATAGACGCCGTTTGAAATCAGCACGGTATTATTGTTGGCGGCAGCGTTGACTCCCGCCTGAATTGTGCGTTTGGCTGTTACCCAATTCGTGCCGGCGGCGGCGTCATTGCCGTTAAGACTAACGTAAATAGTTGCGGCTGGTAAGCATATTGCCCATCAGGCAACCAATCATCAAGCCGCCAAGCAGGGAGATGCGCATGTTGTTTTTCCTTTTTACTGAAATTTTTCGGAACATCATTTGGCATAAAAAGATTGGCAGGCCGGATTCTTTGAGCAGAAAGCATGGCGCAAACAAGACTATTCCGGAATGCATGTTTCAATTGCCCCGCCAAATCCGGAATTATGATTGCAAGGTTTTCTGGAAAAGACAAGTCCAATTAACGAAGATCATCAAAACAAGCTATTTGCCGGATTATGGCAATTGCAGCGCCGGGAACCGGCGCTTAAGCTCTTCCCCAAGCAGTTTTTGTTGCCAGTTGCGGAGTTGGTCGGCTGTTTCCGGCGGAGCCGGCTCGCCGGGTTGGCGCGCCCACCATTGCAAGAGGTCGTTGGGCAAGAGCAGATATGGTTCGATATCAAGTTTTTGCGCGGTTTCCAGCCGCCATTGCTGCATGCTTTTAAGCCGTTCTTCGTAACCGGGCTTGGAACGCCGTCTTTTTCTTTGATGCAGGGGATGAAAATCCTCCTTGGCCGTAATGCCTTTTTGGATTGCGTCCAGCAGGCCATCGGCAAACTTTTCACGCTTTAGGATCGGATGTATGCCGCGTATCTTGGCGATAGCCTGGCGGTCGGAGGGCGGATGTTTGCAAATTTCGAGCAGCATCTCATTGCGTATGATGAAATGCACCGGCCGATTCAGCGATTTTGCCAGGGTGTCCCGGAATCCGACCAATGCTTCCAGAATTGCCAGTTGACGCGGTGAAAGCAGGGCGCTGTTTTTGATTCGGTAATGCAGCGGTATGGGGTTTTCGCGCAAGTCGGAACATTCCGCCCGGGCAAATTCCTCGCGCGCCCATTCCATGCGCTCAAGTTCAAGAAGCCGCCGCGTCAAAATATCTTTGATGGCGTATAATGAGGCGGTGTCGCGTGCGGCATAATCAAGGGCATCCTTCGGCAGGGGCCGCCGGAGCCAGTTCGATTTTTGGAATTTTTTGTCGGTTTGAATTCCGAGCAGACTTTGCAATAAGCTGGCCAGTCCGAACTGACGCAGGCCGCACAACTGCGCCGCGATTTTGGTGTCGAACACATTGGCAAGCAACCAGCCATAAACTTGATAACAGGCCCGGCGATCAAAATCGGCGTCATGCACAATCAGTTCCACTTTTGGATCACCGAGCAGTTGACCCAGTGGCGCCAGTTCCAATCCGGCCAGCGGATCAATAATATAGTTTTCGCCTTGGGCCGATGAAATCTGGATCAGGGCGACATGCAGTCCGTAATGATGGCGCTGGTTTTCCATTTCCAGATCCAGCGCGATGGACTGCGCGTTTTGCAGGCGTTGCAGGATTGCGGTCAGCGCCGGGTTTGTGTCAATTATTTTGTATGGAACAGTTGCTTGCATACGATTTGATTTATGCCTCTTCCGGCTATGCCGGATTGGGAAGATAATGATGAGGAGATTGTCATGGTGCGATTTGTTCCAGCTCGAAATCAATGGTGATGTCCTTCTGCGCGCCGCCAAATCCGAAAGGCAGTTCCGGGAGGCGCTCGATTTTTTCGACCGCCGCCATGACGGAACGATCCATGGCGGCGTTGCCGGAAGGTTTTAACAACTTGCGTTGCATGATCAGGCCGTTCTGTTGGACGCGCAGCATTACCTGCGCGACTGATCCGCGCTGGACCGCCGATGCGCTGGGTTGTTCCCAGGCTTCATACATAATGGCGCGGACCTGATTGAGATACCATCCGTAAGGCGTTGTTTCGCCGCCGTCGGCGCCGTGCCCTTGCGCGCCGGATGAGGCCGGCTGTGCCACGGAGGCATTCAGCATGCGCCGTATTTCCTCCGCCGATAGTTTTTTTTGTTGTGGTTTTGGGCGGGTGGTTTCGGCGCGGCGCACAATATTGGTGTTGACCTCGATTTTTGGTTTTTGAGCTTTTGGTCTGGATTGCGGCGCGGGTGGTGTTGGAATCGGTTTTTCGACTGGCGCCGGATCTGGCGCCGCCGCGGGCGTTGCCGCCGCTGCCGGCTGGAAATCGGCGAAAACAATCAGCTCGCGCGGGGCGCGGTGGCTGCGACAGGAGATCAGCGAATAACCGAGCAAAACGCAAATCAAAAGAAGATGCGTTGCCGAGCTGATGATGGTGTTGCGCAAAAGGGCTTTATTCATTACGCCAGTTTTTTCATTCGGCCTGGGAAACAAGCGCCATTTTGCTGATGCCGGCATTGTGCAGAATGCGCATGACATCCATGATGCGGGCATATTTTAAATCCTTGTCTGCGCGCACATATACCGTCATATGCGGATCCTGTCTGCCGAGGCGTTGCATTTCATCGGCCATCTGCTGTTCGGTAACCGGACGGTTGTCCAGATAAATTGCGCCATCGGGACGTACGCTGATAGTGCGTGATTTATCCGCCTTCAGCGTGTCGGCTTTGCCTGCCGGCAGATTGACATGGACGCCTTGCTCCATCAATGGATGTGTAATCAAAAACACGGTCAGCAACAAAAACGCAAAATCAAGCATGGGCGTAAGATTGATTTCGGTTAATGTGCGCAGGTTTGTCCTGGATCTGCGGGCCACCTTGCATGTCCTCCGGCTAATTGTGTGCGCACAGGCGTTCTATGTCGGCCGTGAAATTATCGGCAAAATGCTCCATGATCGTGATGATGATGCGAATGCGATTGGTCAGCATGTTGTAACCGATCAGCGACGGCAGGGCCACGATCAGTCCGATCATGGTTGTTAGGAGCGAACCGCAAATGCCGGGCGCAACGGCGGACAAGGTTGCGGAGCCGTGAATGGCCAGTCCGCCGAAAGCATCCAGAATGCCCCAGACTGTGCCCAGCAAGCCCACGAAAGGCGCCGCAGTCGCAGCCGTGCCGAGCACGATCATGTTCCGTTCCAGGGCAATAATTTGTTCGTCTACGGCTTGTTCGGCGAGATTGCGGATGGTCTTTATTTCCGGAGCATTCAGTCCGGCAAAACTTTTGCCGGAGCTGCCGGCCAATGTTTCCATGTCCATCCCGTGCCGTTCGCAGATCTCGCGCAGGCCAAGACTAACGGTCCGGTAAATAATTGCGAGCGGACCGTCCGGACATGGTTTGCGGCTGATGGAGAAGGCGAGGGGGTGTTCCTGTTTCCGGTAGGCGGTCTGGAAAAGCATGGATTCTTCATAAGCGCGCCGGCATTCATTGAATTTGGTCAGCATGATTGACCAAGCCGCCACGGAGCCGATCAAAAGCAAAAACACAATTGCTTTCCCGGCTGAATTGGAATGCGCAAAAGCGTCCAAAATTCCCGCAAGCGGCAATAACGGCAAAAGACCTGAAAATAATGTGTTCATCTAAAATCCGCATGTTACTTTCAAGTTTCCGACTGTCAAGCTGTTTCATCAGGAACTTCAGCCGGGACGCGGGACTGCGTCATGCCCGGCGGCTCGCCCGGAGGTCTCGCCCAACCAAAGCCACATTTGGCCATAATGGCGTGACGAAGCGTCCCGGCCGAGCCGTCTTTTCCGAACATGAAGCAGCCCTGCCGCCGGGACGCAAAGTCTTCGACTTGCTGTGTTAGCCATTGCAAGGCATTTTGCCGAAGGCAATTAGCGCGGTTTTTTTTGAAATAGCAGGGTGAATTCGCGGGAATAAAGTTTAGGGCAGTTCCGGCATAGAATTGAAGATTCGTAACATTTTTCCAGGACTATTTGCCGTAATGCGGCAATTTTTGGTCCGTGCCATATTTCTGCCAGCGCTTGCTCATCAACATGGCCCAGCACCATTTGGGCGTCATAATCTACGCAACATGGCGTTACCCTGCCATCCCACTTAACAACCAGTCGGTCGAACGGTTCTTTACAGACAACTGCAGCGCCTGGCTTGCGCGCAAGAACTGATTGGCGGACCGTTTGCTTGCATCCCGCTTCCATGACGGCGATGTTTTCAAAAAGACTAATACCGGAAACAGACAGACTGTCGGGCAGTCCTTCCCAATAAGCGACAAAGCGGTTAATATCCGTTTGGCGGTTATTTCTTTCTTCAGCCAGAATCTGGGCATTGATGTGAATATGCGCCGGTTTGCCGAGTTGCGCTTGAATTTGGCGCAACAGCCGTACGTTAGCCTTGAGATCCGCAAGATTGCAATCAGGTCTGATGGCGCTATATTCGGTTTCAGTCAGCCCGTTGACAGAAATGCCGATATATGCCAGACCTGATTCAAGAAGTGTGCGGCAGTGTTTTTCATCAAGCAATAATCCGTTGGTTTGGACGCGGGTATCTATGTGTTTGGCTTGAGCGTATAGAATCATTTCGCCCAGTTGTGGATGTAAAAGCGGCTCTCCAAAATTAAAAAGACGCAGCTCGGGGCGCCAAATTGCCAATTGATCCGCAATTTTGCGGAATTTTTCCATGGTCATCATGCCTGTCGGGCGGGTCATGTTTTGGCGTGGACAGATACTGCACCGGCAATTACAGGCATTGGTTGGTTCAACGTAAACAATGGCCGGATTTTGAGCAGCCAATGGTTGGCGGACAGGGGCGGCGGCTTCTTTGGTGGGAGGCTTTTGAACACCTTGACATTCGGCCTGAAGATTCATGCTTCTCTACAAGCAAGGCCGATGCCGCAATGGATTCAGTTGTTAGCCATTCCGGTGAGAATGACGTCAACAGCCTGGTCGGAAATGACCAGATTTTCAATTGTTTGTTTGGCTTCGGCCACTACATCAGACCGTGGCTGAAGTTCTGCGGTTAATTCTCGGGAGCTTTTGGCCATGAGCTGGCTTAACACGGACATTTCGGATTGATCTCTGTTTTCCGTTTGATCCGATGTTTTGCGCTGAATATCGCCTGTTTTGTTGGCAAAATTGGCGATTTGCGCAATATGCTTCTGATTAATATGCTCCGAAAAGCCTTTAATGATATTCATATGTGTTCTCCCTCACATATTATCGGCAGAACCAGGCTTGGATTTAAGTTCTTTTTTTGACCACAATGCGGTCATAAGCGCCTGCATGCATTCATGCGCCACAAAAGCCTGATATTCGGAGGGTGATTTTAAGATAAAATCCAGATGAGCGCGATCAAATGAAAGCGCGCTGCATCCTTGTAAATAATCGTTTAAAGCCATGACCACTTCCTGTTCGGAAGCGTCAAAATTGGCGTTCATTTCCAGAACGACAGTGCCTTCTTCTGTTTCCACAACGGCAAAATAGATGGAAAGTATTTGCGGAACAAATAGTTGCGCTTTGTTTACCCAGGTGCAAAGCACATGCGAAGCGCCCATCAGACGGCCTAATCGCCCGACTTCATGGAAATCAAACATGCCGGGACTGGGCAGGAGATTTTTTTCACTTGCGTAATCGGCCATGCGTTTGTCGAGTGAAAGCAAAGCCACACGGGCGGGTGTATATTGCTGAGCTTCTTTTTGCAGGTGAGTTTGAAAGGTTTGGCGATATTCCTTGGAAATCTGGCCCATGGGCGGCAAAATCATGACAAATTCATTTTTGGCCGGCAGATGCGTGGGGTGTTGATTGTAGATGGAAGTGAGAACGCGATTTTCCGCCCGCCCGGCCCAATGCCCGAAATCAACGCCGCGCTGGACAACACAGCCGGTAAAACTTAAAATTCCCGCAAAACAAGCCGCCATGGAGATGATCCGAATTGGACGGACTTCCCGGCGCCATGCTCTTGCGGGTTGGCATTTGTCATTCATACTGCACCTTCATTTCTGCGGTGCGTCCGCAGGGGCAGGAGATGCGAATTTCCGTGATTTTCGAGCCTTCACGCACAGTGTCAACCTTGATTTGCGGTTGAGCATGCGCATGAATCATCACCGGTCTGGCATCCATGCGTACGTTGTTGGCGTCAAAAACAGCCGAAACCTGCTTGGACGCCTGTTTTCTCTGAGTGTAGCTGGTTAAAATTTTGCTCCGGTCGGAAAAATATTTTTTTCGGTAGAGTTGATTTGTTATTGCGGGTGTTGTCATGGCCGTCCTCTTTTTGACGGTGGTTTGCCTGTGCTTGTGCATTCTTGAATCTGGCGGAGCAATTCGTTCAGATCAAAAGGCTTTTGCAAATATGCGATCTTTGGGTTCTCTTTGACCGGCGGTTTTGCCGGCGCGTGATTGCCGGAAATGACGATGACGCGTTGAAGATGGCTTTGGGCCAAACCCAATTTGATCAATGTTTCTCCGCCAACCGTTGCCAGTCCCAGGTCGGTAATCAAAACATCGAAATGTTCAGAGCGCATTTGTTGTTCGGCCATGGCGCCGTCCGCCAGGGTTTCCGTCCGGTAGCCGTGCAACTGCAGAAAGCGCGTCATTGCTTTAGCGAGCAATTTTTCATCCTCCACGATCAGGATTGACGGTAACGGCTTCATGGCGGTTTTTATCCTATTTGTTTTTGGGAGGAAGACAAGCCTTGATTCACGCTTAACCGCTGCGGTAAATGTTGTGTCGGACTGCGGAATGTTGGTTTGTGTAGGAATGGTGGACGAGGCCGCGTTTGTGTCTGATGACGGCGATGCGTTTTAATTCCTGCGCTCTTGCCGTTTGCGCCTGGATGGCGGTGTTAAGCCATTGTTTGTTCATCCGGATGCAGCTTTTGATCACATCGCGCAACTCCATGTCGGGCAATTCCCCGGATTGCCGGATACGGTGCAGCTGGTTGTTCCATTGGTTGGTCAGGCGTATCACCGCATTGCCGTCCCCGACATGCACCGCGCTTTCAACGGCGCGGCCTATTTCGGCGAGTGTTCGACGCTGACCATCGCATTCTCGCTGGCCGTG
>CAZMFH010000123.1:0-7511 GCA_964565485.1 uncultured Verrucomicrobiota bacterium
TGCTGCACTATTTTGATGGTATGGAACAAGAGTCATAAGCAAGTCAATAATCAAGCTTTACGATATTAATTAAAATCCATCACGGATTCAGGGATTTGACGGCAAATGGTTATGGCGCAGCCAGCAACTGCGTATAGTATTCAACATCATCAGACCCAAAACAACAGAATATTATTTCTTCCGGACATCCGCACTGCCCGAGAAGACTACATACCGTCTGAACTGCAATTTGTGCTGCCTGGTCTTTCGGATAGCAATAGACACCGGTGCTTATGCATGGAAATGCGATAGATCTGACGTTATGCGTTTGCGCCACTTCAAGACTCCGGCGGTAACAAGACGCCAATATCTCGCGCTCACCTTTTCGCCCTCCATTCCAACGCGGGCCAACGGTATGAATAATATGCCTGGCAAGCAGGTTATAGCCTTTGGTGATTTTCGCATCGCCGGGTTTACAACCATTAAGCAGTCGGCATTCAGACAGCAATTCCGGACCGGCTGCCCGATGAATTGCGCCATCTACGCCGCCACCTCCGAGCAGAGAAGAATTGGCTGCATTTACGACTGCATCCACTTGCAACTTTGTTATATCGCCTTGAACTACTCGAATCATAACACCATGCCCCCTATACCACCGCTTCAGAATTCCTTGAAGGAAGAAGGCGGGGTTATCAGCATTTCCATCATCTTATCTGATCCTTTCATCTGATCCGTTAAGTTCTATTGCAGGGGACTCTGATCCGCCAATGAAAATGGCAAAGCTGTTACGAAAGGGGAACTCTAATCTAAAAATAAATTTGCAACAATAATTATACATGCCCATATATACGGGGAAAGCAAAAAAACAAACTCGTTGATAGAACAGAAATCCCCAACATGATTGCAAGCCTAAGCTCTAATTTTGCTTGAAGGAATCCACTCGACCAAAAAACAATACCATAGGCGATGAATGCAACTAACGCAGGAATGAAAAAGACTAACGAATCCCATTGTAATATCGAAATCTGTTTGACCACTCTGCCTCGATATAAAAGCACGCTAACGAGGCAATGTAGACATCCAATCGCGAAAAATTTTAGGATAAAAGCGATCACAAGAAACAAAAGGGGACCTATATTTTAATAATTGCCAGGCGTTTACGCAACGCGCAACCCCATTCACCATCACGCGATTCCTAAAAACGAGTCAACACTTATTATCATTTACCAGAACGTTTTCATCCAAACATACAACTTTCATAGAAGCATTTTATCTTTTCCTTCAATGCGGGCAAGCATATTCACTCAGGATAATTCAACGATTCTGTCGAAATGCGCCGCCAACTCCTTGGAGTGCGTTACGCAAATGATCGTTTTGTCGCGAAACAAGGCAAAGACATCCTCAATCAGCGCCTTTTCCGTATGCTTGTCGAGCGCGGCGGTAATCTCGTCAAGCAGCAACACTTTGGGATCGCGCAGTAAAACCCGCGCAAAAGCAATACGTTGCTGTTCCCCGCCGGAAAGCGCAATACGGTCGCTGCCGATAACCGTATCATAGGCGTCCGGAAAACTGGCGACGAGCCGATCCAGCTTGACCAGTTTTGCCGTTTTTTTGATTTCTTCCAGAGGCACATCATACCAACCCATGGCGATATTGTCTTTGATGCTGATTTTGAAAATATGATTCTGCTGGGTCATGTAGGAAAAATAGTTCAAATAGACTCCACGCGCGTAACGGGATATTTCCCTGCCGCCGAACAAGATCTGCCCGGCGCCGGGA
Source organism: uncultured Verrucomicrobiota bacterium (assembly GCA_964565485.1). Lineage (GTDB taxonomy): Bacteria > Verrucomicrobiota > Kiritimatiellia > JAAZAB01 > JAAZAB01 > CAZMFH01. Next base: position 1,759 of record CAZMFH010000123.1, read on the forward strand.
TCGAGAAAACCAATCAGCAAATTCAGTAACGTGCTCTTGCCTGATCCGCTTTTTCCGATGATGGCCACTTTTTCGTGTTCATTGATCTTTAAATTGAAATTTTGAAAAATATCCCGGCCCTGTTCATAGCGGAAGGAAAGATTACGGAATTCAATGGTTGTGTCGGCGGGAACTTCCTCCAGACTTTTGATTTCAATGCGCTCTTCCGGATAATCCTGCAGTTCCCTGATCCTTGCCAGTGGCGCCGAACACTGATAGATTTTATTGAGTCCTTCCAGCGCAACCCGGAAATTGCCCAACATGACGGAAGAGAGCGCAAAGTAGGCCATCAGTGTGCCAACAGTAACAGAAGCGTCGTTTCGCGCCAGCAACCAACCGCCGATAAACAAAGGCAGCGCGGAAAAAAAGAAACCCAGCGCCTCGGCAACGATAAAAAGGACATCGGAATAACGCAGAAATTTTCTGTTGCTTCTGCGGTAGATCTCTGCCTTGGCGCCCAAGCGCTTGCGGGCTTCATCAGCCTGCTGAAAGATTTTGATTTCACGCGCGCCGGTGATGGAATCGAGAATAACTTCATTTTGCGCGGCGAGATCCTCGCGCGCTTGCCGTGAATAACGGCAAACCGGCCGGTAATAAAAAGAGAGCAATCCAAAATAGACAAACACGGAAACGCTCAAAATCGAGCCAAGTTTCCAGTTCCAGAAAACGATAAAGACAAACATCAGCAGACAGAAAAGCAAAAAGGCCGCGCCGGAAACAATGTTATTATAAAAAAAATTTTCCATGAAATCGAGATCGTTTATCACGCGCGACAGAATATCGGCCGTCTTGTATTTCCGGAAAAAACCGACAGGCTTGCACAGAACATTCCGAATAAGGTTTAAACGCAACTCATAAAACAGATTGCATGAAAACCTTGTGGCAACCGACACCTGGATTCCCCAAAGAATCGCGAAAAGCGCCATGTTCACGGCAAAAACAAAAAAATAACGGAGCATCTGCTGCAAATTTTTGGCGGGAATTACATGATCTATAAGGTGCTGCAATAAATACGGACCGATGATTCCGCAAACCGAGGCGGCCAGAGTCAGCAATATGATCCAGGCAAGATTGAATTTGTTTTTCCGCAGGCCGTCGGCAAAAACCAGCCTAAAAAGGGTCAATAAATGCAACAAGGCCATAATTCACATCCTTCTGAATCCACGAGTCACAACAACTTAACAGCCCGGCGCCCGGCGGACACAACGGCGACTTCCGGCGGAGGTTTGATAAAATTCTGCCTGAGGCTGTAAGTATAGGCGCCCTGGCACGGCATAAATAAAACATCGCCGATTAAAACATCTTTTCCAAAGTATGAATAACCAAAAACATCATCCGGCGTACATAGCGATCCACATATACTACAGGCCTTTTCTTCAAACGAGGGGCGGGAAAAATTCAGAATGGGAAAATATTCCGTGGTAAATCGTTCCCAACCGATAGCATTGATGCCCGCATCAACGATCGCCAGATCGGCGGCCTTTTTATCAACAACGGTCATTAAAAGATGCATACCATCGTTGCAAATCCAGCGGCCCGGCTCCAAAAAAACCGCGCAAGACGGCATAAAATCAAGTCCGGCGATTGCCCGGCTGATACCACGCGCAAATGCTTCCAGAGACGCAGACGGTCTGAAGGCAACTGTTCGGCCAGATTTCCGCGCCGAACGCGCCCATGTTCCCGGCGGCGGCCAATATCCTCCGCCGACATCAAGAAAACGGATTTTGCGCAAGAAAGCCGGCGGACAGCCTGATAATTTGCGGGCAAGAACACCAATGAAGTCCGTCTGAGCCTGTGGAGTTAAATTCCAGCTTGTATGAAACTGCAAGCCCTGCACATGCACATGCGGACAAGTTTCCGATTCCTCGCAAAACCCCGGCAGACCGGCAAGCGGAATGCCAAATTTACGCCATAAACCGTCCGGCTGAGGACAAAGCCTTACGCCAGCCTTAACGATAGTCCGGCTGGCCGCCGCAATTTTTTCAACTTTATGCAATTCACCCGGACTATCCAGCATAAGCGTCAACCGATCGGCATGCTCGACGGCCAGGCGCAGCTCAAGATCGGTTTTGCCCGGACCGGTAAAAAGAATGTCCGCCGCGCCAAGCTCCAGTGCCAATTCCAATTCTCTCCCGCTGGAAACATCCAGACCAAACCCTTCCTTGAGAACTGTGCGGGCAACCAGAGGGTGATGATTGCTTTTCACCGCAAAATAAAACCGGCATTCACGGATGTGTTTGCGGAATGTTTGCGCAAATTGCCTGGCCCGCGCAGCCAGCACATCAGGCTCGATGATGTAAAGAGGCGAACAGGCGCGTTCCAGCGCCCGCAGATACTTGGTTTTGCCGGCAAAATACGCACGGACAAAACCAGCGACGTTTTTGGGAGATAGAAGCATCAGGTTTGTTCCATTACAATATTGATTTTCCAGTCAAGCGCCATTCAGATCAAGAGCGGCAATCTAACAGGGCTGCGTCATTTCGAACGCATCACGGCTTCAGGTCAATCACATATAAAGGCCGGGGCGACAAATGAAACCGGCTTTTCCATCCAAAATCACCGCAAAGAAAATCAACCAAAGTCATTTTCTGATTGCAAGCCCATTTAAGATGCTGAAAATTAATGATTTTGGCCACACCAGGGAAATCTGGATTTGTGCCGCCCGCCAAAACCGTGTAAGTTGAATTCCAGACGGCGCCGATGTCAACCGCTGCAATTTCCCCGGCAATCAGCACTGTGGTGATATGCAACATTCCCCGTTCCTGTAACCAGCCGGCCAGTGTTTCAAATGACTGCAAAAAGCGGGAATCATAAAAATATGATTTTTCGCCAAAAGCGCGGAGATTCAGGTCAAAAAGCCGGGTAAGATCGGGGTAATGGCCAAACCGGCAGGCAAGCGAACGGTTTTCCAGCAGATTTAATTCCCGCTTGAGTTTTTTGCGGGAGCGCGGCGAAAAAACCGGCATGAATTTATCAAAAGCATAATCATATCCGGCAGGAAAAAAAAGGTAACCGGTTTCATCCACTGTACGGTTGAGCGACTCCCCTCCGCAAAAGGCGGCGGGCGGAGGATATGCGGGGGACAGATATCGCAGATGCGCCGGACGGGCGATATTTTCCAACAACACCCGCACGGCCTCCGGGTGGATGGAAACAATTTTATTCTGTTCGAGCCAGGTCTTGCCCTGCCATAATTCTCCCGGGAAAAAACCATATCGCCCCGTCTCCTCAATCCAGCTCAAGGGCAACATACCAACCACGCTGCCATTGAAACAAGCGATGTGGAATTCGGCAACATGCTCATAATGCCGCGCAAAGCATAAGCGGACCCCCCACAGATCGAAAAGACACTCTTGAGGCCGGTATTGCTCCCAAAGCTCCCGACATTGCGCATGATCCCGGCAGACACGGATTTTCCACATATCACACCTCAACCCAAGCGACAGTTCGACAACAAACACGCAACGTTCAATCAACGATGATTGACGCCTTTTTGCGGGGGGATAGCGCCTTGTGCAGCGCCGTCAAGGCAAGCAAAACATATTCCCGCCGCAAAATGGCAGGCGCTTCTTCCAAAACACAACCGCATTCGATCAAAATGGAGGCCAATTGACGCTCCAGCCGGTCAAGCGGAACATGGCGAATCGCGCGCCCCAACATGCCGCAGCCGCCGGGAATATCCTGGGAGGCAAACATTTGTTCCGCCTGCTCCATGTCTGACGCGCGCGCGTCAGACACCGGCCATGCGCCGGACATGCGTTGCCCAAGCAGCGCCACCAACCGCGCGCAACCTGTGCCGAAATCCGCGCGTGTAACCCGCCACAACCTGACAAACTCCTTTTCGTTTCCGATCATGCGCGCAGCCGCCAGAGCCGTTTCAAGGCGCAAATTTTCCGTGTGCAGCCTGCGCAGCAGCCGCAACATATCGTCCAACGCATGACGCGCGCGTAAAATGCTGAGCGCCGTGGCATAAGCCACACGAATGCCATCATGTTCCTCGCCGCGCAACAAATCGCACAACAGCGGCGCGGCATCAGCATCCCCCAGGTTGGCCAACGAGCGCGCGCAACGGGACCGCAAGAGCGCATAATCCGACTGCAATCCCCGGCGCAAGGCCGGAATTGCGCTTCGGTCTCCGATTCTGCCCAACCCCCATCCGGCCACCACGCTTAAATCAGGCTCCTGACTCTCCAGGACGGCGATCAACGCCTGAATCAATTTGGTTTGCGGCGGCAGGCGCGCAATCGCCAGAACAGCTTCATAACGCACATTAAAGCTGGGATCATTGAGCGCCTCGACAAGTTCGTCGGCGCTCAACGGATTGGCCGCATCTCCAAGCCGGCGTGTGGTGAAAAGACGTTCACCCTCATTATCCGCCAAGCGGTAACGAATGATGGAATGGAAGGCCATGATCGGATTGCCTTGCAGAAACATAAACATAAACTCGGTCGGGCGCGTCGAACCATCCTTCAAAACGCGCCCGTAAAACAAGGCCGCGCCGATCATCAAGAGCAGGCTGAACGCAAACAGCGGCGAAAACTGATTGAACACAAGCCCGCCAAGTTCCCAGTGCAAGCCCCGGCAAACGTCCAGCAAACGCCCGGCCAAGAGAGGCGCAAGAGCGGCGCACAAGCCGGAAAAGGCATAATGCACGGAATAATAAGCCGAATTTCCAGAAGCGCGCGGCACAGCGCCGACAAACAAATAACGCCCGGCGCCGGCATTATAACCCTGGGTAGCCAGACCGTAATAAAAATAAACAATCAAAGCCACAAGCAGACGCCATGCTCCGGCATACGGCAACAGAAACACAAACACCGGGAACAAAACAAACAAAACATTGCCGGTCAATAAAACCGGTTTGCTGCCGAACCGATCGGCGCTCCAGCCCCAAAGATAACTTGAAACCAATACACCAAGCCAAAAAGCCACGCCGAGCATGAGCACCATGTCGGTTGTCAATCCGACCTGATCGCTCATATAAAGCGGCAAAAAAGAAAGCCCGAAAAGCGCCAGATTAAACAATCCGATGCCGCCTTCATAAAACAAAAAATTACGATCTTTTAAGACAGCCGCAATACGGGCGCCCCACGCGCCGGCATCAAGCTCCGCGCGCACAGGCCGTCCGCCCGGCGCCATCGCGAAAAGAACCAGGGAGACCAAACCGAACGGCACACTGAAAAGAAAGAGCAGGTTATAGCCGCTTAAACCATGCGCATACTTCAAAGCCAGAGACGCGCCCAGCGCCGTCAGCAAGCTTAATATGCCGCAAATGATGGCATTAACGGCATCGGTTTTGCCGCGCAAATGATTGGGAATGATTTCGCGCGCCCACGGCAGAAACCCCGTCTCGCCCACGGCGCGGAAAAACGCAAAAGCCGCCGCCACTGCAAAAACCCACGCAAATGCGGACGAGACGCCATAACGCGCCAGAATCAACGGCGCAACAGTCAACAGCGCCGTTACGATTGTGCGCAATCCGAGGCACCACAAGAAAATGCGTTTCACCCCCCAGCGCAGCACCCAACCGGCGGCAACAAGCGAGATCAGGGAAAAAAACCAGGGTAATGACAGCACAACGCCGATTTGCGTTTTGGAAAAACCAAGCGCACTGAGAAACAACGGCAGTATGCCGCCGAACCAGGTTAAGATAATGAAAACCACATTGGCGCCTTGCGCGCCAAAGTACCAGGGGAACGCGCGTATTTTCGCCG
>CAZMFH010000124.1:0-7441 GCA_964565485.1 uncultured Verrucomicrobiota bacterium
ACGTGGTGCTTTCGGTTACATTCGTCTGGCGGACAATGGTAAATGCGTCAAGCGTCGCCGCCCCACGCCATGCAGAATCCGAAAGACTGCCGTCAAGATCAGGCCCAACATCCACGCGCGGAACAACAAAATCTTCCGCGCTCCAACATGCGCCAGCCACTAAAAAACCGACCGTAACCCCTAAAATTTGCGCTACTAATTTGTTCTTCATGCTGTCTCCTGAATCCGTGATGGGCTGTGCCCGTCACACATATTTTGGATTGGCTGTTGTTGCACCGGGAATTACTGTTCCAGCAAGTAGTTGTTTCGTTTGTAATTTTTTTTCTGCGCGCTCAACGGCCTGAATAGCCAGCATCACCATTTCCCGATATGGCACTCTCAAGGATGTTAAGCGTGTCGGCAAATGAAGCAATTCGCCCAAATCGTCATAACCCATCAGACCGATATCTTCCGGAATTTTTATGCCTTCACCGGCAAAATGTTTCATAATTTCAAACGCTTTGATGTCTGTATCCACGAAAATAGCGTCATACTTCCGCCATTGCTTAGCAAGGCGTCGAGCCGCCAGCGCAGCGTCTTGCCGTCCGATAATTTTGGCAAACATATTTTTAGCATCATAAGGCAATCCCAGTTCGGCCAGAGCTTGGCGATAGCCGGCTATTTTTAATTTGCCTGAGTCGCGGTTATTTCCTACAAATGCGATGCGGCGATAACCGCATTGCGCGAGATAATGAATGCCCTTGCGCACGGTTTCGCTCCGATCATAAGCGATATTAATGCAGCATCCTTGTAATGACCGTGTTGCCTGTTCGACAATTAGGAGAACCCGTCTTCCAGCAGCAACAAGTTTTTTGGCCAGTGCTTGATAGTTTGCGCCTGTGTTGATCATCATGAAAACGTCAACATCCGGCAAGTTGGAGAGCATCAAATCAGCGGAAACCTTGTCGGATATTGTTTGCATGGAAAAGGAATGCGGATACATTTCGCGCGCATAATTCATGATGCGATAGCTGATATGCCAGTTTTCCGGGTTGCAAAGCGGATCGGTGCCAGCGCCGGGCGGCAGGAGCAGGCACATGCGGCAGCGCTGAGCGCGCGCCCATTTTTCCGAAACAAATGTGCCCTGTCCCTTTTGGCGATAAAGAATGCCGGCCTGCGCCAGCTCGGCGAGCGCTTTGTGAGCCGTTGGTTGAGTTACATTAAACATGCGTGCGACGGCGTTCTGTGAAAGTACGCGTGTATTGGGCTGCAAAGCTTCGCGCGTAATCCAGCGCAACAATTCCGTTTTGATAATCTCGGTTTTGGTCGGACGCGCCATGCTTCCGGCGGCATTTTGGGGCGGCAATATATTTGTGGCCTGGCTCATCGGCAAACATCCCCTCAAGGCTTTTTGTAAAAAATATAGCAGTTATAAAAAACTTATCAAGAAAAAAGCGACTGTTCCTAATAAATTTGAGCTGGTTTCCGAAACACCCGATAGCGCCTATGATCCTTTGCCGCGCGGCATCGGTCAGGCATCCGCAAGAATTGTGCCGCCGCCCAGGACAAGATCCCCGTCGTAAAATACCGCCGCCTGACCGGGCGTAATCGCCATTTGCGGACGATCAAACAGAACCGTTGCCGCACAAGGATCATGCGGGTCGGGCGTCAAAACAGCGTCGGCTTCCTGATGTTGCCGGCGGATTTTTGCGCGGACACGCAAGGGCGCATGCGGCGCCTTGGTCCAAATCCAGTTGATATCGGCAACCTGCATGCTGGTGCGCAACAGCTCACGCTGGGGTCCGACGATAACGGCATTGCGCGCGGCATCAATGGCAATGACATACAGCGGTGTTTTAAGACCGCTCAAACCGATGCCTTTCCGTTGGCCGATTGTATAATAAATTATCCCCTTGTGTTCGCCCAAAGTCCGCCCGGAGGAATCCAGCACCGGGCCGGGCTGTAAATTCCGGTTCTCTCCAAACAGGGCCGGATAATTTTCCGACGGGATAAAATCGCGGCTTTCCTGCTGTTGCACCAGCTGCGTCAGCCCAAATTCTGCCGCCGTTTGCCGGACTTCTTGCTTGGTCAATCCGCCAAGCGGAAAGAGCAGATCGCGTAACTGTTCCTGCTCCAAATGATAGAGAAAATAGGATTGGTCTTTGGCGGCATCACCGCCACGCCGTAAAAGAAAGCGCTTGCCTGCCGGATCAAAATCCGTCCGCGCATAATGGCCGGTGGCAAATTGCTCGAAACCAAATCCAAGCGCCCGCGCCTTGGCCGGCAAAAGGCTGAACTTAAGTTTCCAATTGCATATCACGCAGGGATTGGGCGTGCGGCCGGCAAGATATTCGCGGCGGAAGTAATCCAAAACCCAGTCTTGGTATTCATCGGCAAGCGGAATAACCGCATGCCTGATCGCCAATCGCCCGGCCAGCGCGCTGATGCGTTGCAAAAGTTCCGGCTCATTGGCGCTGTAACAGCCGGACAAGCCGGCGTCCTTCAGCGCCGGCGCGCCGTCCCATATCTGCATGGTTATCCCCAGCACATCAAAACCCTGCCGCTTCAAAAGACAAGCCGCAATGGTGGAATCAATGCCGCCGCTCATTCCGATGGCAACAGTTTTTTGATGAATTGTTGATTTTGCAGGATGCATATTTTCAAGACGGCAAACAATGATTTGTTCCGAACTCAGGCTTACGGTCTCTGGTCCAATGCGCGTTTGCCTGAATTCAGGTAGTCCATAATGCCCTCGGCAATGCCCTTGACCAGTTTGTCGCGATAAGCCGGCGACGCCATCCGGGATGCTTCGGAGTTGTTGGAGATAAAACCGCATTCAAGCAGAGCGGACGGGCAGGACACATTGCGGATAACGTAAAAACGCGAGCGGCGCACTCCGCGATCTTCCGCGCCGGTGTATTTTAAAACACTCTTTTGCAGGGCGTAACCCAGCAAAAGATTGGCGCCATCATGGTTATTCCCCGGAAAGCTCATGCGGTCGCGACTGCCGGCTGAAGCGCTGGCGGTAATTGGACTGCCGGCCGGCGGCAGGATGTGCGTCTCCACGCCGGCGGAGCTTTTGTTCGCAGCCGCATTGAGATGAATACTGACAAACAAGTCGGCGCCCCAGCGATTGGCCATAAAACAGCGATTATCCAATTCCACCGCCTGATCGCCGGTTCTGGTTAAACGCGCATCAACATTATATTTTAATAAAATAGAACGCACCCGCTGCGCCAGATCGAGCACAATGGTTTTCTCATACAGACCAAGCCGCGTATTCAGCGCTCCGCTATCGGCGCCGCCATGCCCCGGATCGAGCGCCACGATGCGGTATTTTTCGCGCCGCAACGCGCGCGGCGGGTTCAAGAGCGGTAGAACCGTGTGTTCGACATCCGCGCTGTGAATATTCCAGGCACCCCAGGAACGGGCAATCGGAGCATTGAGCCAGATCAAAACATCATTATAGAAAAGCTTGCGACTGTCGCCCTCGAACCGGAATGTGCTGAATCGTGTCCGGAGCGTGGTCTGTTTGCCATGTGTTACATGCGCAATAAAGTTGTGGCGATCGGCCAGTTTCCAGAGCGGCACATGCTCCTGCGCCGGCGCATGGCCGGCCAAGCCGGCCATAACCAGCAACATAAACAGGCGCAATGCCGGCCACACACGCCCATATCCGCTTGTCGGCAATCTTGTCTCCATACTGAATCCCATGGCCGATCAAACCCCGCGTTTGCGGCTCAGAATTTGATCGGCAACTGTCTATTGACACACTTGTTGATCAAGTGTAATCTTTTGAGCTTGTAAATCAAGGAGTTTAAGACATGGCCGATATTGCCGAAACTGATCTGCCCAAACGCGCCCGCGAACTATTCGATAAAGGCCTGGTTGCCGCCGAACACGGCAATTTGAACTATGCTGAAGATATGTTTCTGGCCACATTGAAGATCGAGCCACGCTTTTTGCGCGCGCGCAAGTTCCTGCGCGCCATCAGCATCAAAAAATTCAATGCTTCCGGCAACAACAATCTAAAACGCTTTACAACCACTCTCGGTGCGCTGCCCGGTCTGATCAAGGGCTATCTGGCCATTCAAGCGGGCAAACCTCCGGAAGCGTTGCAAATTGCGGAAGGCTTGTTGGGCAGCGATCCTTTTAATAAAATGTTCATTGATTTGTTTTGTTTGGCGGCGGCGCGGGCCGATATGCCGGAGGCCGCCGTGCTGACGCTGGCCATGGCGCGCGAACATAATCCGCAGGACGTTGCGCTGATCACACGACTGGGCGAATTGTACATGCAAACGGATCAGGCAAGCGCCGCCCAGGAATGTTTCGAAACCGTGCTAAGCCTCAAGCCTCACGACGCGCGCGCCACCCAGGCTTTAAAAAACGCCATGGCCCGCGAAACCATGGCCAAAGGCGGATGGGACGAAGCTGCGCGGGGCGGCGGTTACCGCAGCGTTATCAAAAACGCCAAGGAAGCGCGCATGCTCGAAAAAGAAGCCATGGCGGTCAAGGACGATAAAAGCGCCGAATTGCTTATTCACGATTTGGAAGCGCGCGTCAAACAAGAGCCGGAAAATGTGAATTACCGCCGCGCGCTCGCCAATCTCTATTTGCAGATCAGGCGTTTTGATGATGCCCGCTATACGATTGAAGAAGCCCGGCGGCTGGGCGGCACATCCGATCCGCAGCTTGACCAGATGCTGGCCAATATCCGGCTGAAACAACTGGACACCGAAATTGCGCAATGCCGTGAAAATGGCGATGCTTCCGGAATCTCCGCCAAAGAAGCCGAAAAAAAGAATTTCCTTTTTGAAAACACGGCCGCACGCGTGGAACGCTATCCCAACGATCTGCCGCTGCGCTATGAATACGGCATGCTGCTGTATGAAAAGGGCATGCTCAACGAAGCCATTCAACAATTCCAGCTAGCGCAACGCAATCCGCGTTTCCGCGTCCGCACACTCTATGCCATGGCCATGTGTTTCAGACAAAAGCAGCAACTTGATCTGGCCCGCGAACAATTGGAAAAAGCCGCCGCTGAACTGACCGAAATGAACGACTTGAAAAAAGACGTCTTCTATCAATTGGGCGAAATTCTCGAGCAGATGGGCGATGCCAAAGCCGCCGCCGATAAATACTACAAGGAAATTTATCAGGTTGATATCGGCTATAAGGATGTTGCCGCGAAAATCGAGAAATCATATGGAACTTCCGTCGCGCCGTGATAGAATTATCGGATTACTCGCGCTTTTTGCCGGGGTCGGCCTGTTCAGCACAATCGAGGTTTCCAGCAAAATCGTCGGCGCGCGTGTTCATCCTTTCCAGATGGTCTTTATCCGCTTTTTCATAACCGGCCTCGTTTTGCTGGCTTTTTCCGCGACGGCATTGCGCAAACGGGCGCTCCCCCTAAGCTGGCGGGACTACGGTCTCTTCGCCCTGAATGGGGCGCTGAGCTTCGCTTTGGCGGTAACGCTCTTTCATGCCGCAGTTCTGGTTTTTGAAAAAGCGGCTTCCTGCGCCGTGGTTTTCAGCGCCAATCCGATTTTCGTCATGTTTTTTGCGCGTTACCTTAATCAGGAACCGTGGAACATCCCAAAATGGGTTGCGCTTGGCGCCGGCACACTCGGCATAGCCTGCTTTGCCTGGGAATCCGGCGCTCTTCCAACTCACTCCCCGGCAGCCTTGAGCCTGATGCTTGCGGCGGCCATGCTTTTTGCGTTGGGCTTGTGTATCGCCCGGCGCGTGATTATCCGTTATGGTGTTTTTGTCTTTACAGGCTTTTCGTCGCTTTTCGGAAGTCTCTTGGTTCTGCCTTTCGCAATTTTTGTAACAGCGCAGTATGGTTTTGGCGGCCTGCATAATGCCTGGCTGCCTTTGCTGTATGTGGTTTTGCCGGGAACCGCCCTGGCCTATGGCCTTTATTACTACGGCCTGGGATATGGCACGGTTTTCCAGGGCTCAATGATGTTTTTCCTGAAACCTGTAATGGCCTCCGTCATAGCCATTATTGTGCTGGACGAACATATCAATCGTTTTATGGTATTGGGCAGTCTGTTGATTCTGGCTGGCCTGGTTATTACGGTTGGCCATCATTTGCGGTCCGCCGATTTGAAAAAACGCACATAGAAAGAATTTGACATTCCCCCGCCACTGGGGAATAATAACACCCCGAAGCGCAAATTGGCGCCGCAAACACGGCATCCATGCGCGCGATATAAGTTTAAAACCGCGTTGGAAGAAAGGAACCGGATTATGTCAAAAAACATGGATAAAGGCAATACAGGCCGGACCAATAAGCCCAAGCTTTCCGTGCAGGAAAAAAAACTTAAGAAAAAAATGAAACTTATGTCCAAGCAGGGCATGAATGTTTCTGCGGCTACGCCATAAATTCCCGTCTTGGCTTTCCTTGGCACGGCAGGCGTTTGCTGTTGTTTGCTTCGTGTAAGAGGGGCAGTAGCTCAGTTGGTAGAGCATCACGTTCGCAACGTGGGGGTCGGGAGTTCGAATCTCCTCTGCTCCACCCGGCAAACCGGGTGGAAATAATCTTGCTGCATGCGGATATTCGAAACCAAAAGGATGAATGTCAAGGAAGTCAATCTTTCTCCGGCAGAATTGCAGGCAATTCTGGAACATCGCCACGCCATGTCGGTTGCCGAGGGTGTGGAAATCACGCTTGATGAGGCAATTGACCACTTTTTGAAACATTACTGGCTGGATTGGATGCGCGAGAAACAACGCCGCGATCTGCTGGAACAGCGCCAGGAAATCGAAAAGCACAAATATTTGCAGTCTCAGAAGGCGGGATATGATGTCGGCAAGGCCCACGCGGCGGAGGACTGGTGCGAAAAATATGCGCCAATCTGGCGTATAGAGCGGGAATCATTGGAACGCAATGGCTTTTTGAAAATCGTAGTGGTAATCCAGAATGAGCGCGGCTTGCATTTTGAGCCGGCATCCACGCTGGCTAATTTGGCGCGTAACTTTGATTGTGAAGTCTATTTGCACCGCGAAGGCATGGATTATTATAACTTTATTTTACAGGGCCACAAATATCTCAACGTCAAATCGGTTATCTGCCTTTTGACTGTGGCGGCGCAGCGCGGAGAAAAATTGTCCTTTATTGCAACTGGTCCACAGGCCAAGGACGTTTTGGCTGCCATTGCGGCTTATATTCATCAGGATTACAAGACGAGGGATATTGAAGGTGTGCCCGGCGTAGAATAGAAAGGATTCGTTTTTATGGCCATGCTTGAACCGATTAAAACAACTTCCGCAAACCAAACGCTTGTTGTTGCGCTGCAATTTCTGAAAACCAATTACATCGTCCTGGCTGTTGGCGCGGCCATAGCTGTTTTGGCAACAGCTGGTATAGCCTATTATCTGACACAACAACGCCATAACGCGGAACGCGCCGCGCAGATGCTTATGCTTGCCCAAGCACCCAAGCAATTTGAGGAAT
>CAZMFH010000125.1:0-7380 GCA_964565485.1 uncultured Verrucomicrobiota bacterium
GACGGGTTTTATCCGGTTATTTGAATGGTGCTGTTGATTTCCATGGCGCGTTGTCGTGGCGGCTGCTCTTCTCCGGCAACTTCTTGTTTGGCGACTTCGTTCCAGGCTTGCCTGAGTTCGCAGAGCATTTTATGCACATCGCGCACACCTTGGATTTCTTTTGTTACATCGGCTTTGCTCAGATGGACAACCATGAAGTCATACAGGCGATGCAAGTGGTGCGCGATTTCACCGCCTTTTTCCATATCCAGCGAAACGGCCAGTTCGGTGATTACGTCCTGAGCGTGGAGGAGATGGTTGCCGATTTTTTCAATGCGTGACGGATCGTTTATTTGAAAAGCTTCTTCAGCCATTTCGATCGCTTTGATGGCCTCATCATAGAGCATAATGACAAGCGCCATCGGGCTGGAAGTGGTGATGTGAGTTTCCTGATATTTTCTGCTGGACATGATTTGCCTCCTGATCCGTTATGGTTGATTGTAATTATGTTGGGGCCCGGACAAAGCCTTCCTTCATAACATCTTTATACTGTTTCGAGATGACATTCCTTTTGAGCCGGTTGTTTCTGGCCGATATTATCTTTAACCTGTTTGATGACGTCCCTGGTCCACATGGCGGCTCCGGCTATTTGTTCGTAAACATAACGCCAGCGTTTGTAGACAGCAACAACCTCCGCGCATGATTGCGCTTCGCTTGTTTGATGTGTGTTCAGCCAGTAATAGACCGGCCAAAGGCTCATTTCCAGCAGGAATGAGGAAGCGCGCATGTCCTGTAACGCGCGATCTGCCAGCTCCAGTTCCCGGGAAAGGCGTTCCATGGTCTTTAGCGCTTCGGGGCCGGATAAAACCGGCATCATCAAGAGTTCGTTGCATATGCGCGCGGCTTGCCGGGCGGTGCCGGCGGCTTTGTCCAAAGCGGACAAGTGCGCAGTTAATTCGGTAACAGCCGCGGCGCTGTCGTCGCGCGCGAAGGACTGATGGATTTGCGCCACTTTGCCGGCGGCATTAAAGGGCGGCGCGGCAAATTCCGCCAGGCGCGCCGGCGGCACGACTGCCATGCCTTTTATTTTTGCGCCCGCTCCGGTAACACTGATGAAATTTTGCTCCTGGTGGAGCGCAATGTATTTTTCCAGCAGGAAAATGTAATTGCGGAATTGTGGTGTTGTCAACACGGTTGCGCTGTAATTGCCGGGCACGCGTGTCAACTGATGATAGTCCGGACGCACCTTGATGCCGTGATACATTGTGTTTTTGGCATGTGTTGTTCCGTCTTCAGCCAGGCTGAGATCGAAGCCGACGCTGACGATCGGATTACAGCCCATCTTCACCGCCAGGTCGAGGGCTGTGGAAGTAACCGTTCCGGCGGCCAGCATGCCTCCGCGTTCTTCCGTCAACTTGTCCAGCCAATGGTCAATCGGATTGGCGTCGAGCGTTCCGGCAAAAATTCCCCTGAATTTGCCCGGGATTGACGGAAAGACGAGTGTCGAACAGGCCAGATACAGATCTTCGTATTTTGACGGAAACTGCGACGCGGTGAGCGGATGCGCATCCACTGCCACCACAAGATCGGGGCGGATTCCATTGCGAAGCAGAGCATGCAAAGCTGTGCCTGTGCTGATGATGACGAATCCTTTGGCGCAGTCGGCCAGTCTTGGCAGGACGGCATTCAGCGACGGACCGGCGCCGACGATCAGCGCCGGTTTATCAGGGAAAATGTTGGCGAGCGCCGCTATGCCGGGATTGCGCAGTAGAACGGGAAGATTGGTGATGGTGTTGTTTTGCCAGAGTCCGCCGCGGCAAACCAGTGTGCCGATATTGAAAATATCCAGCAATGCCGATTTCGAGATGGCATGCAGCACTTCGTTGTAAAAAGCATTGGACTGCTGATCAATGCCTGTTTGATCGTAAATGGCGAAACGCGGCACCTGCGGAAATTTCCACATTTCCATGAAGCGCCGTTCGGCCAGCCTGGCATCCCGGCCCAGCGCAATTTGCAGGCGGCCGCCGGCAATGTATTTTTCGATCGGGCAAAGCAAAAAAACTTCCGCCGCTTTTTGCGGATCGCTTTCCATCCAGAACAGACGATGCGGTTGCGGCAACTCCTCGCAAAAAAATTGCAATTCGCATGCATTGCCGGTGCCCGGCAGAATGATAACATGCGGGGAATTGCCGAGCGCGTTGGTTTTGATCCAAACCGAAATTTGCTCTTTGGCGGCGGGACAGTCCGGCGTGGGCTGACCGGCATTATCCAGAAAAGGGCGCAGGAAATCGGCGCTTGCGGAATCCGCCGCAGCCAGTTGGGCGAGGCGTTCGGAAAGCGCGCCGATCTTTTCAGCAGGATGCCATAATGTATTCATGGTAAATATGCTGGCGAAGCTTTGGCAATAAATCAATGAATCTGGTCAATATCGGGGGAAGGTCGCTGGTCAGGATTGCGGCCAGGTTGGGCATGTTTTGCTGGTCTAATTCGGCGACTACCTCATTCATGATGTTGGACAAAACTTCTTCTGCTTCCGTTATGTCGCCGGCGGCGTCATTGATGATCTGTCCGTTGATTTGAAAAAGCGCGCGGACTTCATTTTCAAAGATGTAGAAATTACGCACGTTTTCGACCAAATCCCTGAGCATGGGCAAACAGCCTTGCGGGTCTACAAGGATCAGCTTGCCGCATGCGATGCTGTTTTGGATGAGATTTTTCAATCCATCCAGTGATTCATCAAGGCTTTGCACGGTTATGTTTTCGATCGAATCTTTTGTTGCGATGGATGTATTCATGATGGGCTCCGGTTGCTGTTTTGGTTGTTTAGCCTTCATCGGATGTCGTGAGGTGCATAACGCTGCCCGGCAATGTATTGGCCTGCGCCAGCATGGCCGTGCCGATTTGGGTCAGGATGGCGCCTTTGGCGTTTTCGGCCGTTGTCTGCGCGGCTTCATTGTCGCGAATCTGGTTTTCCGTGGCGCGGATGTTCGCGGCCTGGCTGCGCAATTCGATCAGCGACAATTCCATTTTGCGGATTTCCTCGCCGATTGTCGCGCGCTTGCCGTGCAGGTCTGTGATGCCTTCGCGCGCGGCGTCTGCGATTGATTCGGCCTCCGCCGGATTCAGTTTGGCATTACCGATCAAATTCAGCCACTGTGGCGGCTCGGACTCGCCTTCGGCGAGAAAGATTGCTCCGTTGTTTTTTTGTTGGATCCGCGTTAATTCTGCACGCATCATTTCCAAGCTTGTCTGGATTTGCTCGATGTCGCTTTCCCCGGATTGGTCTGTTTGTTGCGGCAAGGCCAGTGTCTCTGACAACTCGCCCAAAATCGTTTGCGCTTTCTGCATCCAGGCATCGGTGGTTTGCAGGTGATTGATCATGGTTTCTGTTTCGCCGGCTGTTGCGGCAATCTGGCGGTATTTCATGCGCAACGCCTGATCAAGGCTTATGTCTTTTTGGTCGGATGTTGGCGCGGATTTTATCCCGTTGGCCAAAAGCGAAATGGATCCGCGCAAATTGGCGGCATTGGTCGTATAGTTTTTCCAGATGGAAGTTGTTAAATTGTTGTTATATACCTGCACCTGCGCCTCCTTCTGCCGTATTTCCGTGTTTTTAGCTCATATTTACCAAGCAGCCGTTATGCCACAGAAGCGGCCTTTGCTTCAATTGATGTTTCGGATTCGCGCCGATATGTGCCCGAATTGCTGGAAACGGTTGTTTTTGATTTTAATATCGCATGGATTGCATGCTCCGAAACGATTGCATGAGAGATAATCATCCGTGAGTTCAAGACGGCTGTCGCCGATTTGACCAAGCGGCGGGAGTCCGGCATAAAGAAAACTATGGCAGCGGTGGATGCTGCCGTTGGGCGCAATCAAAAGTTCGCTTGGCGCGCACTCGCAGCGCCGCAGCTTGTTGTTGTTTTGGGCCATAACGCCCGGGAAAGCGTATTGACCATAAAGAATGTTGTTGTGCCAGCCGAGAAAAGGTTTGGTGCGGAAGTCAACGCCCAAGTCGGCGCAGACGGAGGCGGCATGTTGCATGACCGTGATTTGATCGGGATGCATCACTCCATATAGGCCGACCCTGAATCCGTTGTTTTGCAGGAAAAGCACTTTTTTTAAAATATCCTGCAAGGCGTATTGTTCGGGATGATAGCTGACTCTGATCGGCGCATAGGGCGCTGTGCGGTTGATTTTGCGCGGATTGACGCAATCCACAAATTTGCCCAAATTGAAAGTAAGATTGCTCAAAATATCCACATGATGTTTTGCGAGTGTTGCCGCAACAATAGCAATGAAATCGGGATGACAGCCCGGCTCGCCGCCTTGCAGCGTAATGGGAACATCGCGCGGATTGAGCCGTTCAAAAAATTCAATCCAGGCGCGGCCGCTGATTTCAGCGGCGCGCGGATCTTTGCCGTCAAAACGGTTGATGCAATATGAACAATGATAGGGGCAGCGAAAGGACAGGAAAGCGCCAATGTAATTGTAGGTTTGCGGCAGTGTGACAGCGCATTTCCGCCTTGGCGCCGCAATTTCCAGCGCCGTTGTTTGCGTTTTTGTGTCGAGCGTCATGGCGGCTCTCTTTGCTTCGGTTGAAAATGCCTTCTTCAAACCGACATGAGCGGTTCAATATAACATTGTTTTGGCCGGACTTGCTTTGCCTGGCTGCCATCCAGGAGATGCAATGCCACTTTCAGGACGGTTTCCGGAGTGATATCAGTCATGCAGATGTTGCCTTTTTTGCAGAATTCCTTCATGCATGGCGCTTCATGGCAGGCTCCGCAGGCCTTGATGATTTCGCCCCGCCCGTACATGTAAATACCGCACGCCGGCGACGGCCCGAAAAGCGCCACAATCTGCTTGTTCAGCGCCAGGCCGAGATGCATGCCGAGACTGTCGCAGGTTACAATCAGGCGTCCTGCATTAATCCAGTCAATATAATGTTCCAGATCACTCTGGCCTTCCTGCCAGCTTACTGTGAGATGGCGCTGCTGTAAAAAACGCTCAAGCTTGAGCCAATGCGAAATCGGCCATGCTTTGGTCGGCCATTTGCTGCCGACACGATAATTTAAACCGACATCATAAGGCGGATGATAACGTGGCTTATAGCCCAAAATGTAGCTTTCTCCGCGCCAATACTCTCCTACCATTTGATACAAAAGCGCCTGAATCGGCAGAAAATGGTCTTTTCCACCGGCAATATCTGCCACCGATTGAGCCAGCGGATGAATCCGGAACTGCCGGCCTGTCCATCCGAATCCGAGGTGGATTTTGGCCTTGATAGAGTCTGCTAACTCGCAAATTGTGCGCAGTTTCTCAATACAAACAACTTCATCGAACTCGCGTTCAAGCAGTTGCGCCACGGTTTGCTCATTATAAGTGAGCAGTTCGGCTATATAAGGGTTATTACGCAGGAGCGGAACGGCTGACTCTGTTGTTAGCCATGTGACCCTGTCGCAGGCATATTTGTGCAACAGGACGGTATGCCGGAAGACATCGCCCAAACTTGGGGTGAATCCTTCTTCATTAACGAGTGTCTCGCAGTAGCCAAGTTTTATGATTAGTATGCGTTTAGACATTCATTTCCTCCATTTCCGGCATGAAGCATTGCGTATGCCAAGCCGTGGTGCATTGGTGTGCCGCTTCAAAATCAGTTTTTATGCTTTCCACGGCCTGCCTGACAGCTGTCGTTGCGTTGGTTGCATTTATGAGGATAAGTGGTCGGTCAGGCGGTAGGATTTTTTGCCATGCTTCCGTTGTTGTTGTGTCGAAGGTCATGGGTACATAACCGGGAAGCCACATTTCCCGCAGCGGTGTTCCAATCGGCCGGTCAAGTCGCAAATCCGCGCAGCCGCAAAATGGAACGGCCCAAATGGCCGGGAACGCCGCTCCTTCCAATGTCAAAATCACGGAAATTGAATTTTGGCGGATATACCGCCAGATTCGAACGGCGTCATCCGGTAATCCCGGCCAGATTTGCACGTTCCATCCCGCTTGTTCCCATTGTTTGCGAAAGAGCAACCATTGGGGCGGGGTATCTTTTGGGTCGGCAATTGCGAGCGCCCGGCAGACGGATATATCTTGATCCGTTTGTTTTGCGGATGGAAGCATGGAGAATAGTTCACTGTCGTGATGTAGGAGTTCCAGCATTTTTGCGGCCAGTTTTTGAACCTGTGCTTCTTCATCATTCGGCGGCGCACCGTGCCGGATCCAGTCTGCCCATGCCAGTTGGAATGCTGCAATTAGGCCGGGATGTTCGATTTCCGTCAACATATCAATTGCACATTGGCTGGAATTAAGCGTGGGAAAGGGGGTTTGGCCGGGTTGGGTCGGTGGCTGGCCGTTTTGCAAAATTGCAGCGATTTGCGTGGCGAGATCTCCAAAGGCCTGGCGCCATTTTTTTGCAAATGCCGGCAGATTGGTTTGGAATTCCGCTTGTGGAGCCGGTTGATGAAGCAATGTTTTATGGATTTCCGGCAGCGCCTGCAATGCGCGCGCAAGCGCAATGGGCTTGGCGCCTGCAATGCGCGCGCCGTGAATGGCCGTATTGTCAACCGGAATTTGCAGGCAGGCGATGCGTCGCTCGAATTCACGCAGGTACATCAGCAGGGATTGATCGGAACATTGCCTGATGCCGTCATTGCCGGGGACGGTGATGCTGGGCGGGGGCTGATCATCAAAATAGGGAACGGCATGGTGTTGGGAATGCCGGCGTGTGCCGTTGAAAGCAAGATCAAAACCAACCATGATAATCCGGCTGGCTCCAAGTAGAACAGCTATTTCCAGCGCGGCGTGGCCGACACATTGGCCGGAATTGAAGGAGGGAAAATCGCGCAGTTCGCGGGCAATGGTCTGATCAAGTAATTTATCGGTTCTGCCCCAATAAATGGGGCCTTGATGATAGCGCGCGATTGGCCAGGCGGTTTGCAGCAGGCAAACCGCCGGAACATGTTTTTGTTGCTTGCTTGGCAGGGCGCAGTGCCGCCATAATCTTTCACTGTCATCCACGGCTACGATCAAATCCGGAACGATCCCGGCTTGGGCCAGCGTGTTCCATGCGCCATCGCAAGCAACGATGATGGCTTTGCGCTGATGTCTGGCCAGCTCGAATATGTCTTGATCAAGCGATGGGCCGGCGCCGACGATAATAATCGGTTGGGCATGGCAGCGGTTGCGCAAATCGTTGATTGTCGGTTCCCCAACTGCACGGGGGAGGTTAAGCCAGGTATTCATGGACATGTGCCATCCGCGAACCGCGCGCAATGCCAACAAACTCAAGCAAGAGCGAAGATGCTCAAGCAAGTGGTTTTCAATCGAAAGGCATAAATTTGGATGCCGCTGCCGCTGTTCCGGCCCGCAAATTACATTTACTTTGCCTTCAATGAAATAAATGAA
>CAZMFH010000126.1:0-7331 GCA_964565485.1 uncultured Verrucomicrobiota bacterium
CTAGGCTCATTGAAATCGGCATTGGGCATCAGCGGCGTTTGTCCCAAAAGCAGGCCGGGCAAATGCTCCTCCGATGTCTGGCGTCCGTCCTGATTACGCACAATCCAGCCAACCTTTTCCGAATCAAACGCAAGCCCACCCTGCTCCGCGAATACGGCGCGGGCCATCTCCAGGTTTTGGCGCAAACGCTGTTCGATACGATGATTTGCCGTATCGCACAAACGATAAACCAATTGGGCGGTCTGCATGGTATCATTCCGGGTAAGCGCATTCATCTCGCCGACAAAATTGTCCATCAATCCTTGCTTTTGAATCAGAATCAGCGCGGATATGACCGCAACAGGCAGCGCCGCCGCAAGCACCGCAACCGCAATAATCTTGTGTTTCAATGTCAATTGCATAAAACCTCCCCAAAAAATAAAAGCATCACGGATCAATAGCCTGCCTTGATCATAAGCATTTTATGCGCAAGCGACAACAAGATATTTTTCTCCGTGAGGTTTGAGACTGGCTGTGTGATTCACGGCAGCTCGCATAGAGGTCTCGCCCCACGAAAGACAAATTTGGCCGCAATGGCGGAGCGAGGCATCCTGGCCGAGCCGTCTTTTCCGGGCATGAAGCAGTCCTGGGGTTTGGGTGTGCTGCTGCAAGCAGCCGCCCGTTTCTATAAATGCTGGATCAGGATTTTGACGCCGATGCCGATCAAAAGCAAGCCGCCGAAAAGTTCAATGCGTTTTTCGCAAAAGTGCCCAAAGCGATTGCCGATACACACGCCCGCAAAGGAAAGCGCAAAAGTAACCAGGCCGATCAGAATTGCAGGAACCATGATAACAACATTCAGCATGGAAAGACTCAACCCAACCGCCAGGGCGTCAATACTGGTGGCAACCGCCAGGATTAACAGAACGCCCAACTTCATTTCCTGGCCGCATTGATCAGATTTTTCGAATTTAAAAGATTCATAAATCATCTTGCCGCCAATCAGGGCAAGCAATCCGAAGGCAATCCAATGGTCGAAAGCGCCGATCAGACCGCGCAAGCAGACCCCTGCCAGCCACCCGGCAATCGGCATAACAGCCTGAAAAAACCCGAACCAGAAGGCGATGCGCAATGCATAACGCAAACGGAGGCAACGCACCGCAAAACCGCCGGCAACCGCCACTGCAAAGGCATCCATGGCCAAACCAAAGGCAATCAACAAAACGGTTCCTAAATTCACGGCACACGCTCCGCGATAAAAGCGCGCACTGCTTGTTCATCCGGCGGAAGAATCGTCCGGCGCAGCGGCAAATCCGCCAACGCCTCCAGAATCGGATGCGGGGCAGACTCTTCCCCAAGCGCGCGCCGAACGGCATCGCCAAACTTGGCCGGATGGGCCGTGGCCAGACAGATCATTGGCTGCCCAGGCTCAAGATGCCCATCCGCCACGCACAGCCCAACCGCGCTGTGCGGGTCGGGCAGATAATCGTATTTTTTTTGCAACGCGCGCATTGTCTGCAGGCAATCGGCTTCCGAACAACTCCCGGCCGCAAACAACGGATCCACGCCGGAAGGCGCGCAACAAGGCACACTCAATTCGCCGGTTTGCGCAAAAGCGTTCATCCATGCGCACACACGCTGCGGATCGCCGCCGCCCAGATAAAACAGATAGCGCTCAAAGTTACTGGCCACCTGAATATCCATGGAAGGGCTCAAAGTGGCGCGCACAGCTCCGCGCCGGTAAACACCGGTATTGAAAAAACGCGCCAAAATGTCATTTTCGTTCGTGGCCAAAACCAGCCGGGCAACCGGCAACCCCATCCGCGCGGCGAGATAACCGGCAAAAATATCGCCGAAATTGCCGGTCGGCACGGCAAAACGCACCGCCGGCGCGCCCGTGCGCGCCTGCACACGAAAGGCGCTGTAAAAATAATAGACAATCTGCGCCAGCACCCGCGCCCAGTTAATGGAATTGACCGCGCCCAAGGCATAACGATCGCGAAACGCAAGATCGCCGAAAAGTTTTTTAACAATCATCTGGCAATCATCAAAACTCCCGCGCACGGCAATGCAAAAAACATTGGCATCAGGCACAGCGGCCATCTGCCGCTCCTGCGCCGGGCTGACCCGCCCATGCGGATAGAGCACAAAAATGCGCATATTGCTCCGACCGCGCACTCCGGCAATCGCAGCGCCGCCCGTATCGCCGCTTGTAGCGGCAAGGATATTGAGCGTCTGCCCCGTCCGTCCGAGGTAATACTCAAACAAACGCCCCAAAAATTGGAGGGCAACATCCTTAAAGGCAAGCGTCGGCCCATGAAACAACTCAAGCACATGCAAATCGCCGAGCGTAACAACCGGTGTTACATCCTTGTGCCGGAACGAAGCATAACTTTCTGCAACCAGCGCGCGCAAACACTCGCGCGGCAAATCGGCAAATTTACCGATCAACTCCAGCGCCAGTTCAGGATAAGTCAATGCGGACCAAGCCGCCAGATCGGCGCGCACATCCGGAACAAATTGCGGCAAAAAGAGCCCGCCGTCACGCGCCAATCCGCTCATAACGGCAGTTTCAAATTCGACAAGCTCGCTGCCACGCGTGCTGTGATATTTCATTGCCATTGCAATCGTTCCCTCAAAAACTGGTTGCCGTTCAACTTCTGCAGACGCGGCATCCGCGCCAGCACATCGTAAAGCTCGCGCATTTCCGAACGCGACCGGTAATCCGCCCGCTGATCGAGCCAAAGTTCTTCAATCACCATATCCTGAAGCGGACGGAGATCCTTGATCGGCGTTTGGCTGATATTCAAATATTTTAACGGCATTCGCTGCAAGGGTCTGAGATCACGCACTTTCGTCGAACTGATATCCAGGGACTGCAAAGACAAATCGCCCAAAGACGACAAATCGGAAACAGGCGTGTTATTCAAAATCAATTCCTGCAACAGCGTATGGCGCAAAGGCGTTAAATCACGGACATCCGTGCTACTCGCATCAAGGCGGCGCAACATGTTATTCAAGAGGCTCAAACTACGCACACGCGTCCTGGAAACCAGCAACTGCTCGATCGGCATCCCGTTTAAAGCCGTTAAATCGGAAACGGCCGTCAAGTTCACGTTCAAATACTGCAAGGGCATGCCATGCAATATTTTGAGCGAAGCAATAAAAGTGCCGGCCAGATTGAGGCGTTTCAGCCGCATCCCGTTCAGCAGATTCATATCATTAAACCCGGTATGATTGAGCACAAGCGTTTCGAGCGGCATCCCCGTCAGAAAACTCCAATCGCGCGCCGGCACACGCGACAACCAAAGCTCGCATAAAGGCATGCCTTTCAAAACGCTTAAATCAGCAACATGCGTGCTGGCAAGATTCAATTTGGACAAAGACATTCCGGCCAACGGCGTGATGTCTCGAATCGGCATATTGTTCAAGATCAATGCCTTGAGCGCCAAGCCCCTGATCGGCGCAAGATTCGTCAAGACCCCCATAAGCGAGGCATCACGCCATTCTTCCGTTGGTGTCGCCGCGCAAATCAAGGTTTTCAGCGAAGCAAGACCGGCCAATGGCGTAAGATCAAAAACATGCTCGGAAATTATTTCGACCCGCTCAAGTCTGCCATCGGCACCGGCGCGCAAGACAATACAATCAGGATTGACCATCGGATTACGCTCGATCAACTGCCGGCGAACCGTTTCCAAATCAGCGCCAGTGTTGGGAGCAAGCCGTTCTTCTGCCGAAGACATGGCAGGCGCAGGTGCGACAAAAGACTCAGCCGCAAAACGCTTGAAAGCCTCCAGTACCGGCGCATAAGCTGCGGCAAACTGCGTCGCCGCATACTGTTTTTGATAATCATCCGCCGCCACAGCCAAAGTTTTGGCTCTGGAAGGCGGAAGCGGATTTTGATCAAACAGCGCAAGATAGCGATGTGGCTGCAAAAAATCGCCGGCATGCTCAATCCCGGCATAACGCAACATATCGCGAAAAACACGGCGCGCCTGCTCTTCGCGGGCCAGACTCGCGCGCTCTTCCAAAGCGGAACGAATTGACGCCTTGAGAAGCGGCCCGACCTTCGTCCACGCCTCCTCCGCGCGGCTGAGATCACCGGCGCGCATCAGCAAGAGCCCCAGCAAAAGCGCCCGCTCTTCCTCATTTTCCGTTCCCAGGCGCTGCACAAACTCATCCAGCGCCAGACCGGCAATCGCAATGGTTTTCTGACGGCGAGCCTCGCCCGCGCTCACCAGGATCGCCTCCTCAACCAAGAGCGACACATCCTGAACATCGCGCAGATAAAAACTTCTGACATGCCCATCGGCAAACATCAGTTTGATTTCCTGACCCTTTTGGGCACGGAACGAATTGAGAAGCCGCTCATCCATGCCGGCGGCGCTTTCCAGCAACACCCGCAAATCATGATAATTGCGGCGCAGCTCCGAAGCGGCAAATTGTTTCTCCGCCTGGCGCACGAGTTCCAATGCGCCGCCCGCGTTATCGTTAACCAGGCTTACAGCTGCATCATGAAGCAATTTTTTCCATTGCCCGCTGCGTTTTTCGGCCATCCGCTGCTGCTGTTCAAGCTGAAGATCGGCCTGTTTGCGCCATTCTGAGGCCTGCTCCGCGCGTTCCCGGGCTGTTTCGCCGGCAAATTTGCCCTTATATTGTTCGAACAACACCGCCGCCTCGACGTATTTGCGGTTTTTCAGCATCGGCTCGGCCTGTTCGCGCAAGGCCAGCATGGCCGCCTTGACAGCATCGTTATGACGCTGCCGGACAGCGCCAATCTCCGCCGCCACGCGCGCAGCGCAGGAAAGTCCGTGCGCTTCAGCCGCCGTTTTTTTAAGCAACTCCAACGCTGCCGGATACTGCTCCGGATGCGCGCGCGCCCAGGCAATGGCGTCATCAACACGTTTCGCGATTTGCTCTGCCGGAAACGCGCCCGCTGCCGCATCATGACTGCCCCGTTCGACATTCGCCGGATGCGCTGCCGGCGCATCCGGTTGACTCTCTTTGCTACGGCGCCGCAAACCATCGCCCAATGCAAAAAACCCCGAACCAACTACAATTCCGCAAAGCAAAGCGCCAAGCACCCATAAAATTTCCTTGTGGCGCAAAGCGCGCCGGGCCGGCCTGACTGCGGGGGTCGGCACAGGCGTATGCGCCCCACCCGGGGCAAGCGGCGGCGCAACATGCGCCACAACATGATGATGCGCGGGCGGGACGGCAGGCGCGGCCGCCATTTTTTGTAAATACCCTTCGCGCGCCGTGGATCGCCGCAAAGTGCTGGCGCCAAGCGGCGGCAACGCGCCCTCAGGCAACAAATTATTGCGCGCCCGCACAATATCGCGCATAACCTCTCGCCAATCCTTATGACGCATATCCCTGGCTTTGGCCATCATCTTCTCAATCATGCAAGCCACCGCCGGAGAAAGCTCCGGATTGATTTCAAGCAAATCCGGTATTTGATCGGTAATCTGGCGGTCCATGACCTCGACGAGCGGCAGCCCCTCAAACGGCATTTTGCCGGTCAGGCAATGATAGAGCATTGCGCCCAAGGCATAAATATCCGTCCGGCAATCAAGCTCTTCGCCGCCGCGCGACTGTTCAGCAGAAAAGTAATGCGGCGTCCCCATGACAACATCCGAACCGGACCGCGCTTGATCAAGCATGGAACGCACACTGCGCGCCAGACCGAGATCCGCAACCTTGACCGTTCCGTCACCGTCTATCATCACATTATCGGGCTTGATATCACAGTGAATAATGCCGGCCTTGTCCCAGGCATAATGCAAGGCCTCGGCAACACAATGCGCGCACAACAGCGCATCCTCACGGGAGAGCGTTTTCTTGCGCCGCACCCATTCGCCGACGCTATAGCCGGAAACAAACTCCATCACAAAATAATAAATGCCGTCCGGCGACCGGCCGAAATCATAAACCTGAACAATATTGGGATGCTTGAGCTGGGCCGTCAGTTTCGCTTCGGAAAGAAATTTGCCGACATCGTCCTGGTCACGCGCCATGGAGGGCGGCAAAATCTTGAGCACCACGATGCGGTCAAGCGAGATCTGGCGCGCCTTATAGACGGCGCTCATCCCGCCCTGCGGCAGAGCGTCCAAAATATCGTAACCTGGTATTCTGGGAACTTCCATTTTCAAACACTTGCTTACCGGCAAGACAACGCCACATCCGGCATAAATTTTGCATTTGACTTCTTATCAAAGTCTGATTTAATAGCATTAAAGATACATTGAATTTCTTGTCTGGTCAATTGAATTCAGGCGATGTCTATTTTGTTTCATTTTTGTGGCGCAACATTGCGCTGGTTTGCCGCTCGGACACAAACATCCCGCGGTCAGGCCATGGCAGAATATGTTATTATCACCGGAATACTGGCGGCAACCGTGCTAATCTTAACCGTTTTTCTGACAACTTTTAACCAATACGGAACGCGTATTCTGGACATGGCGGCATCAGATTATCCGTAACAGCAAACAGACAGCAAAACAAAACACTCCACAGGAGACGAGTTATGAAACTTAAAAGCAAACGCGGCCAAGCCATGACAGAATACATCATCATTGTCGCCATTATCGCGCTGGCGGCCATCGCGGTTTTCGGACTGTTCGGCGACCGTATCCGCGCCATGGTCGGCGGCGCGGTCAAAGACCTCGGCGGCGACGAAAGCAAAGTTGACGAAGCCACATCCGTCCAGTCCGAAGATTACCTGAAATCACTTGGCAGCGAATAAATCCGATGAGGGCAAACCGCCATTGTGAAGGACAAGCCCTGATTGAATCCTGTCTGATTGTGGCGGCAATTTGTCTGATTTTGATGGGGCTCTTTCAGGTTTCACAACTTTTTGCGGCGCGCGAAATCATGGCCTACGCTGCGGCGCGCGGCGCGCGGGCGCGCGCGGTGGGATTCAACGACTTCATGGCGCGCAAAACCGCGCGTGTCGCATCCATCCCCAACGCCGGACACATGACCGTACCGGCAAGAACCGGCGGCGGACCTTTAATGCAACGCGAAATCGAACGGGCGCGTATTCCGCTTTACCTCCTGGCAGAACATCAAGCATGGGCAAACGCAGTCCTGAATTACGAAGAATGGGATGCCGTTGCTCTTTCCTGTTCGGAAACACCCACCACGCTGAACATGACCATCCGCCAGAACATACCGATCCGTTTTTTTCCGCGTCTTTTCCGCGCTTTTTTTGCCGGCGACGCCGTCAACATGTCGCAAAGCGTCGCGCTTGAGAATCATTATCCGCTTTATCTACAATAACCATGCGCACACAAACGCCCAACCGCAAAGCGAGCCATTCCCAAAGCGGTCAGGCCATGATTTTCATGATC
>CAZMFH010000127.1:0-7331 GCA_964565485.1 uncultured Verrucomicrobiota bacterium
CAGGGACTGCACCCTCGTAATAGCTGCCGTCAAAGTTGTCTTGCCATGGTCCACATGGCCAATAGTACCAACGTTGACATGCGGTTTCGTGCGTTCAAATTTTTCTTTTGCCATGGTTAAGCCTCCTTAAACTTTGCTACTTTTGCCCATCCTTCTTTTTTCTTTTCCGTCGGAGCCCACGAACGGAATCGAACCGTTGACCTCATCCTTACCAAGGATGTGCTCTTCCAACTGAGCTACGTGGGCCAACCGAGCCCGTTCCATTCCATTACGAGTCCCCATATTCCGCCAAACCCACAAGCACCAAGCGCGACACGCCCCCTGCCCTCATTTCCCTGCCAAACATATCCATGAGGTCAAAAGGCGCCTTGCGCTTTATTGCTCCCGGCGCAAAATATCCTTCCCGTCCTTATGTCGTCAAACGACAAATGAACGTGCAATCTATCAAAAATCAAAAGTATGTCAACTGTTTTTTATTTTTTATTTTTTATGTTTTGCAACAGACCCGCCAGAGCATAAACACAAAAACATATTTATATATGACCTGCAAGCAAAGTTATATTATCTTTACCGCAGGAATCAACATCAATTTTGCTTGCGCGTATTTCGCCGCGCAGCAAGGCGGAGGAACAGATATGTCTAATATTTTCGGAACACGCTTTCGAGTGGCAACCTTTGGCGAATCGCACGGACGCGCCGTCGGCGCGCTTGTGGACGGCTGTCCGTCCGGATTATCGCTCAGTGAAGCCGATATCCAGCCGCAACTCGACCGCCGCCGGCCCGGCCAAAGCAACCTGACAACCCCCCGCAGTGAGGCAGATCGCGTCATGCTGCTTGCCGGAGTTGACCGAGGACTTACGCTTGGCTCGCCGATTGCGTTTGAAGTGCAAAATACGAATGTGCAGCCCAACGATTACCGTGAGTTGGGCGCAATTCCGCGTCCTTCCCACGCCGACTGGACATACCGCGCCAAATACGGACTAAACGCCACAAGCGGCGGCGGCCGCGCCAGCGCGCGCGAAACCATTGCGCGGGTAGCCGCCGGCGCCATCGCCGAAAAATGGCTCACACAACTTTACCGCGTCGAAATTGTCGCCTGGGTCAGTTCCGTCGGCGACATTGACGCCCCCGATCTGACCGGACAGCCGATTTCCCGCGCTGAAATTGACGCCCATCCGGCGCGTTGTCCGGACGCCCCAACCGCCGCAAACATGGCGCGCATGATCGCCGCCGCGCAGGCCGCGCAGGATTCGGTCGGCGGCATCATTACCTGCGTCTGCCGCAATACGCCCGCCGGATGGGGCGAACCGGTTTTCAACAAACTCAACGCCATGCTGGCGCACGCAATGATGTCAATTCCCGCCGCCAAAGGCTTTGAAGTCGGCTCCGGTTTTGCGGGCGTACGCCGCCGCGCCTCTCAGGAAAACGACCTCTTTGCGTTCCGGGACGGACGTCTGCGCACACGCAGCAACAACAGCGGCGGCATTCAGGGCGGCATCAGTAACGGCGAAAACATCGTCATGCGCATCGCCTTCAAGCCCACGGCCACCATCGCCCTGAAGCAGGATACGGTTGATTATGAGGGTCGCCCGGTTGAGCTGCGCGTCAAAGGCCGGCACGATCCTTGCATTCTGCCGCGGGCCGTGCCGGTCGTGGAAGGCATGGCGGCGCTGGTCCTGGCCGACGCAGCGCTGCATAACATGCATAGCTGCGCAGGTTAGCCCATACCGCAGTTCCAGGTTCTTCAACCGAACCGGCCGGTGATGTAGTCCTCGGTGCGTTTTTCGCGCGGATTGGTGAAAAGCTCGCTGGTGGCGCCAAACTCCACCATCAAACCCTCGTATAAAAAAGACGTCCAATCTGAAACGCGCGCCGCCTGCTGCATGTTGTGGGTTACAATCACAATCGTATATTGGCCGCGTAATTCGGCAATCAAATCCTCAATCCGCGCCGTTGCCCGCGGGTCAAGCGCAGAAGTCGGCTCATCCATCAGCAGAATTTCCGGACGCACCGCCAGGGCGCGCGCAATACAAAGCCTTTGCTGCTGCCCGCCGGAAAGTCCCAGCGCATTGGCATGGAGGCGATCCTTGACCTCATTCCACAAGGCCGCATCCATCAGGCTGCGCTCGACAATTTCCGCAAGCGCAGCACGGCTCAAACGGTCATGCAGGCTCGGACCATAGGCGACATTGTCAAAAATGCTTTTTGGAAAAGGATTGGGCTTTTGAAAAACCATGCCGATCCGGCGGCGCAGCATCGCCACATCCAGGTTCGGCGCATACAGATTTTGTCCGTCAAAGCGCAATTCACCCTCCGCGCGGCAGCCGGGCACCAGATCATTCATGCGGTTGATAGCCCGCAAAAAAGTGCTTTTACCACAACCGCTCGGCCCGATAATCGCCGTGCAACAACCGCGCGGAATATCGAAACTTACCGCCTTGACGGCATGATTAGCGCGATAATACACCGAAAAATCAAGCGCGCGAATATGCGGCGCGCGTTCGGCGCACTGCGCCACAGCATGTTTGCAAAGCGAATAAATTGGTCTTTCCGCCATTGATTCATCCTCCGACTTTTCCGCCAAAACTACGTTTTGCTTTATCCTTTCAATCGTCCGGCAATGCGCGCGCGCATGATGATGGCCGCCAAATTAAACACCAGCACCATGGTAATAAGGGTCAGCACCAGTCCAAACTGCACATGGCGGATTTCATCCGCCGCTTCATGCTCGGTGGCCAGATTGTAGATGCTCCAGGACAATGCCGGCGTCGGATTCGTGAAAATCTCCCACGGCTTGAGCATGAGCCCGACACTGACCGCCGCCGTAAAAATAATCGGCGCGGTTTCCCCGGCCGCGCGCCCCATGCTGATCACAACGCCGGTCAGAATGCCCGGCAGCGCCGCCGGCAAAATCACCGTCAAGATCGTGCGCCAGCGTCCGGCGCCCAGGCTCATGGCCGCTTCCTTATACATCTGCGGCACGGCCATAAGCGCTTCTTCCGCGGAACGAATCACCGTCGGCAGAACCAGCAACCCCAGCGTCAACGAACCGGCCAGCACGCTTTTGGAGGGCGAAACACGCATGGTGTTGATAAAAAAGGCCAGACCAAAGAGACCAAAGACAACGCTGGGCACTCCGGCAAGTGTGCTGACACATGACCGCAGGAACCCGATCATCCGGCCCTGCCGCGCATACTCCACAAAATAGATCGCCGCAATGATACCAAGCGGAACCGCCACAAGCATCGCGCCCAGAGTCAGATAGATCGTGCCAAGCGTTTCCGGGCCAATTCCGCCGAAAAAATGCGCGTCCACGGAACTGTCGCTCAGAAACCGGGCATAAAACGTCCAACGCGGCGCGAGCATTTCCGCCAGATGCTGTTCGACATAGTCAAACAAGCCTTCCAGAGGCGTACCGATAAATTGCTGCTTGCGCGGAGTGCGGAGCAGCGCGCCGGAGCGCGCCGGAGCGGAATAATCCCAGGTTTTAACAAAACACAAATCATCCAACTTGACCTGCGCCCGCTCCCAGCGCGCCTGGCCGAAACGGCGGCGCGGCATGATCATGGCCGGATCATCCGGCAGCGGACCAAGCAATGCGCGCAAACTGACGTTCAGTTCCTGAAGAGCTTCCGCCCGAACGGATAAACGCGCGTATGTCCCGGCAATTGCCGCAAGATCGGCCTCAGACGGCGGAACAGATTCACGGCGCGCCGCCAGTTCGATTTCGCGCAACAAATCCAAGCGCGTCTTCAGATCGGCTGTCCCACGCAAACGCTGCGCGGCGCGCGCCAGACGGCGCGCAAACAAGGTCTCGCCGCGCGCCATCCGCTCGATCGCCGCCAAAGCCACCTCCAATTCGGCCGCCTGCTGCTCGCCATCCGCCCGCAACATGGCATAAACCGGCGCGCGCGCCGCTTCCGTTTCCGCGATTTCAGCCACAAGCCCAGGCGCATTGCCGCGACCGAAAAACTCCAGCATTTGCTTGCGATGTTCAATTGTAGCCTGAAACACGAACGCGCCCATGCCACGCTGGAAAATCGGCAGCAAAATCAGAGCCAGCACCGCCAGCATGAACAAAACGGCGCAAAATGCCGCCGCTGAAAAAGCGCGATCCAGCAGTCTGCGTGTGGATAAAAACATTATTGCCCCCTCATTCTGCGGCGCTGCCGCGCCACAAACCATTCGGCCAATATGTTGCAGCCGAAACAAAAGATCAGCAGACAAAGTCCCATGGCAAACAAGACATGATAACGATCGGAACCGGTTACATGATCGGCCTCGCCCATGTCACCTGCAATTGTCGCCGTCAATGTGCGGACCGGCGCAAGATAATTGAACCACGGGCGTGGAATCTGCGCGGCATTGCCGGAAGCCATCCAAACCACCATGGTCTCGCCCAGTGCGCGCATCACACCCAGCAAAACCGCCGCCAAAATGCCGCTGCCGGCCGCCGGCAGAATCGCGCGGCAAACAGTTTCAGCGCGCGTCGCGCCCAAGGCGTAGCTGCCTTCGCGCAATTCGCGCCCAACCGCCTGCAACGCATCTTCGGAAACGCTGACCACCGTCGGCAATGCCATAACACCCAGAATAACGGACGCATTCAGGGCGTTTGTGCCGCTGATAATCACAAGACCGGCCAGCCAGCGACCGCCAGCCCACAGCGCCCAGCCCGCCAACGGCGCCAACAGCAAGGCAATCAGCGGCTGAAGCCGGATCTTTCCGATTCGTTCCTTCCGCTCGGCGCTGAGCATATCGGCCAAAACCCATACAAGCGCCAGCAGCGCCGGCGCAGCCAGAATCCACCAGGCAACCGCCAGCACACGGCCGCCGGAATTTTGCAGCAATGGAGCAAAAACCACCAGGGCAAAAAAACCATACGCCACCGACGGAATCGCCGCCAGAATTTCCAGCGCCGGTTTAATCAACTGGCGCAGCCGGAACGGCAGAATATCGCTCAAACAAACCGCCGCCAAAATACCGACCGGCGTCGCAACAATCGCCGCGCCCAAAGTTACCAAACCACTGCCAACGAAAATGGGCAACGCCCCAAAACGCGGCGGCACATGCGTCGGATACCAGGCAGCGACGCCAAAAAACTCGGCCAACCCGCGCGACCGGAAAAACGGAACGGCATCCCGCGCGATAAAAAAAAAGATAAACAGCACCGCCATCGCCGCCACGGAAGCAACCAGCCACAACATCCCCTGCCCCAGCCATGCGGCAAGCTTTTGGCGCGCGCCCGCGCGCGCGCCAAACACAAGCTCATTGCCGCCGGAAATGTTCGATTTTCTTGCCATGTTCCCCGCGATTCTGTCGCCAAGTCTTTACCCTGAATAGCAGTCACTACACCGGCATGCTTCGCGCCTCCTGCTTGCGCACAGCGCGCAGCCGCGGCATCCTGACCTCATCACGGATTCAGGTTTGCCACACGGGGAATATGCTCATCAGGGGAGGTTTGAGAAAGATGAGGGAAATGTTAGAAAATGGTTAGCCCGGCCGGCGCATCAAACAGCGCAAGCGCTATCGGTTCAAAATAATATCGCCGACAGTCCGTTGCCTGGCAATAACGCGGCACTTTTCCAATGGCTGTGTTGTCGCAACCTGTTGTCCCGGCTCGATTAAAACCTGGCAAACCAACCCTCCGCCGCCCGGCGTAACAGCCTCAACACGCCCGGTCAGGATATTCGCGCCTTGATTGACCTGGATGAGGGCAATTTGTCCTTCATGAATACGTCCCGCCAGACGCGCAGGCACATCAAACAAAACCTGGCCGTTGATCCGGCGCCCGCCGACAAGCGCGTGTTGCACAGTAACAGGATAACGCCATGCGCCGACCAAAAATCCGCCAATGATCGCAAAAAGCAGAACCATGCATATGTTAACCATCCGGATACGCCTGGTCATACGAACAAGATTGATATGCCGATCAAAATCTGACAGGGCGGATTTCATGATCTTACGAAGCGCCCTCCTTCGAGCGTGAGAATCCGGTCCGCAAACGCGCAAGGCTTGGCGCTGTGCGTAATAAATATTTTGGTCTTGCCTTTGAAATGTTCACGAATTGATTCGAGGATGAGATGTTCGCTCGCTTTGTCAATAGCGCTGGTCGGCTCGTCCAAAATCAGCACTTGCGGATTTGAAAGAAAAAGACGCGCCAACGCAA
The DNA here is from genome assembly GCA_964565485.1 of uncultured Verrucomicrobiota bacterium. Taxonomy (GTDB): domain Bacteria; phylum Verrucomicrobiota; class Kiritimatiellia; order JAAZAB01; family JAAZAB01; genus CAZMFH01. The sequence goes on from CAZMFH010000127.1 coordinate 6,167, forward strand.
GGCGTTGTTTTTGACCGCCGGAAAGATTTCCGCCATCCTCGCCGATATCAGTGGCATAACCCTGCGGAAGATTTTGAATAAAATCGTGGGCATGACTTTTGCGCGCCGCATCTTCAATCAGCGCCTGCGGCAGATTTTGCCTGCCGAAGGCGATACAATCACGAATTCTGCCGCGTATAAAAATATTGTCCTGTGTAAAAACACCCAAATTGCGACGCAACGCATCAAAGGAAAGTTTGCGCACGTCAATGCCGTCAAGCAGAATCTTGCCGCAAGACACATCATGCAAACGGGCAAGCAGCGCAAGCAATGTTGATTTGCCGCTCCCATTGGCGCCAACAACAACAACCCATTCGCCCGGATTGATTTTCAGCGAGACCGAACGCAGAATAGGCGTCAGCGGAACATATTCAAAGGAAACATTGCACAATTCAATTGCTCCCTGACAGTTTGCCATTTGCACCGGATGCGCGTCTTCGCAGACCTGCGCCGGCGTTTCCATAAGCTTAAAAAACAAACGCAGGTTAATGGCTTCACGCAGCAGGCTGGCATAAAAACTCATATAACTTTCCAATGCGCCGCCCAGTTGCGGAAGATAAGTATTCATGGTCACGAACTGCCCCAGTGTAAGCCGATCATGAAAAAGCAGCATGCACAAATAGACAAAGACAAACACACTGACCACATCCTTGGTAACCAAGCGCGCCAGATTGCGCAGCAGGGAAATATCGGTGCTTTTCATCTTTAGTTCAATACGCTCAATCAGACTGCGTGTATATTCCGTAAGATAAAAATTCTCCGCACGAAAAAGCTTGATCAGCTTTATACCGGAAAGAATGTGCTGAAAAATGGCCGCATTCTGAAAACTTTGCCGGAGCAGATTTTGCGTATTGCGCGCCATGTGTTTGGATAAAACAAAATTGATCAGATAAGCCAACGGCGCGAACAACAACATGATCAAAGCCGCCTGCCAGCAAATGCGAAATGTGATCCAAAGCATGAAAGCCGTTGTCAGCAGAAGCGACACGACCGTCGGCACGGTTGTGGAAATACAGGCATAAACCGAGGAGGTGGCGGTTATATATTGATCGCGGATCAACCCCGGATTGGCTTGCGTAAAATAAGAATTGTCCATGTTTTGAAGTTTTCGAAAATACGCCATGGA
>CAZMFH010000128.1:0-7244 GCA_964565485.1 uncultured Verrucomicrobiota bacterium
TGGCCATAATGATGGGGCAAAGCGTCCCGGCCGAGCCGTCTTTTTCGAACATGACGCAGTCCTACCCCAACTTCAGGCTGCGCAAAAAAAATCTTGACAGATATTTCGGATTATGTATATTTCGAGCTATGAATATTTCAACCAAAGAAACGTCATCCGAAATCACGGAATTTGCCGCAAGGCTCATCCGGTTGATGCCGCGTTTCCTGCGCGGCATAATGACCCAGGAGCGCAATTACCTTGTGCGCGGTCTGATCACCCTGCCGCAATTATGGGTGCTGCAGCATGTTTCCGAACGCCAGATCTGCGCCATGCGCGATCTCGCGCGCGACCTCGCGCTGAAATCCTCGACACTGACCGGCCTGGCTGACCGGCTGGTTGATCTGGGACTCCTGCGGCGCTTTAACAGCCGCACAGACCGCCGTCTTGTCCTGACGGCCATCACCCCCAAAGGACATAAAATCCTCGCCCATCTGAACGACGAACGGCGCAAATCAGCCATCCGCCTTTTCCAACAGATTTCCGCCAGTGAACGCGCAATTTTCCTGAATATTATCGAACGTGTCGCCAAAACAGAAAATGTCGAAAGTCATGCTCCGGATAATCCGCAACAAATCCCAAAAGATCATGCCAAAAAGATTTTATAGTCATATTTTGGGCGGCCTTCTAATCTGGTGCCTGGTCGTTCATGCGGAGGAATCACCGCAAAACCCGCCTCTGACCGGTTTCGACAAAGCAGCCTATCTTGCCGGAGCACAAACCAATTTAACCATTAAAATCGGGCGCGCGGATTGCCTCGCCTATGCTCTGCAAGCCAACTCGGAAATCAAAATCCGGCGCATTGACCCTATTCTGCGCGCGGATGATCTGCAACAGGCGCGCGCTGTTTTTGAACCAAGCCTGACCGCACAGGCCAATCTGCGCGATTCCACACGCAAGTCGGATTCAATCGTCAACCCCAATATTTCGATGACCAGACTCGCGGACTTCAGTCTTGGTCTCGGAGGAAAATTGCCGCCTGGCACCCGTTACAACCTGGAATTCCTGGCCGACAAACTGAAAAGCAATTCGGATCTCCAGACGATCAACCCATCCTACACCGTGCAACCAATTGCTTCCCTGACCCAGCCGCTTCTGCGCGGCGCAGGTTTAACGGTCAATCGGGCGGAAATTATCATCGCCGCCAACAACCGCCAAATGGCCGGCAAAAACTTCCAGGAAACAGCCATGACAATAATCACCCGCGTCCTGCGGGCTTATTACAACCTCCATTATACCCGCGAACGCTACCGCATTGAAGCCGATGCTCTCGATCGCACCACCAAGCTTCTGGAAATCAATCGCCAACGCCACGCCAAGGGATTGATCAGTTCAGTTGATCTGCTGGAAACGGAAACATCCGTTGCCGAGCGTCAGAAAAATCTGATTGCCGCCGAATCGGCCGTGCGCAACGCGGAGGATGAATTGAAATTTGCCACCAACATGGTTGACGATCCGCAATTGTGGAATGCGCGGCTTGAGTTGCTCGAAGAACCGCAGGCGGAAATGTGCCGGGCTAATATCATCGAAAGCCTTGAACGCGCCTTTGAGTTCCGCCCGGACTATCAGGCCATGAAAATTGCGCTGGCCAACCGCGACATCGCCATCAAAGTTACCCGGAACGCCCTGCTTCCCACCCTGGATCTGATCGGCAGTTTCGGACTGAACGGACTGGATGAAAGCTTTCAGGATGCCTGGAATGATTTGGAAACTGACCGCAAGGAATGGATGATCGGCGCGCGTCTGACCGTTCCATGGGGCGGCGGCGACCGTGCGCGCCACCATAAAAGTCAATGGGAAAAGGTTCAGACTCTGCTGCAAACGAAACGTCTCGAGCAAACGATTGTTTTTGAAGTTCGCGACCGTGTGCGCGATGTTGACATCCAGTTCCGCCAGATGGAAGCCTCCCGCTTATCCGCTGAAAAAGAAACACTGCACTACAACGCCCAGCACGAACGTTATACCAGCGGACAGATCAGCACACACGACATGCTGGATTATCAAAACCGGCTCGCCACAGCGCGGCTTGATTTTGTCAAAGCCCTGATTGATTATCAAGTGGCCATTATCCGTCTCGATCAGGCGGAAGGCATGACGCTGGCCAAAAACAATATCAGCCTGGAGATTGAAAATGACCCTCAACGCAACCGTTAATTTTATGCGCCAAAACCGCGTCGGACCAACAAGCCGGCCGACATTTCAAAGACACGCCATACTGAGCCTGCTGAGCGCGCTCGTTCTCTTCAACGGCTGCCAAAAAAAGCAGAACATTGCGGATGAGGAAAAAATCCCCGTCCGCATTATGCGTGTTGACGGCCAAAACATAAAACATTCTCTGGACTATGCCGGGAACATTCTCGCCCAGGACGAGGCGCTCGTCTATCCCAGAGTGGCGGGTAAAATCATCGCCAAGCTGAAACAACAAGGCGACCATGTTGCAAAAGGCGAAGTAATCGCAACGATTGACCGGGACGAAGTAGGCTTTAAATTTGAACATGCGCCCGTGGAAAGTCCAATGGCCGGTTTGATCGGACGTGTGCATGTTGATATCGGCACAAGCGTTACCCCCCAAACCCCGCTGGCGCTGGTGGTGGATATTGAGTCGGTCGAAATAATGTTGCATATCCCGGAACGCCACATCCCGCAAATACATATCGGCCAAACCGCCGAATTGACCGTTGACGCCTGGCCGGAACTGGTTTTTACCGGACAAGTAAGCCGAATCAGTCCGGTTTTCGAACTGGAAACACGCACCAGTCCGGTCGAAATAGTCGTTCCCAATCCCAAACAACAGCTAAAACCAGGCATGTTCGCCCGGGTTCGTCTGATTCTTGAAGAACGGCGCAATGTGCCAGTAATCCCGCGCGAGGCCGTCTTGGGGCGCGGCAGCAACACTTATGTATATGTTGCCGCCGCCGGCACGGCCCGGCAGCGCGATGTGCTTATGGGGCTGCGGCAGGGAGCGTCCTGGGAGGTTCTGCAAGGTTTGCAAATTGGAGAAATGACAGTTATTCTCGGACAACAACGCCTGCACGACGGCGCGGCCATTCGCGCGGAAGAATAGGCTCCCAAAAGTTTCATTAAAAAACAGCTCAAATTGATCAAGGACAACATGAATCTGCCTGCTTTCGGCGTGCGCCGTCCGGTAACAAATTTAATGATCTTTACCGGCATTATTCTGCTTTCACTCTATGCCCTGACACGCCTGGGCGTGGATATGATGCCGGAAATCGAACCGCCAGCGATTTCAGTGATCGCCACATATCCCGGCGCCAGCCCGGAAGACGTGGAAAGCAAGGTTACCGAACCGCTCGAAAACCAGTTGGCCACCACACCCGGTCTGGAAAAAATCACATCGCGTTCCGTTGAAGGCACGGCGGTCATCACACTTAAATTTATCTGGGGCATCAACCTCGACGAAGCCTCCAATGATATCCGCGACAGAATTGAAATGGCCAAGCGCTATCTGCCGGACATACCGGATGAAATGGAAAACCCGTTTATTTTCAAGTTCAATACCGCCATGATCCCGATCATTTTTGTCGGCATCACGGCCGAACGCAGCTATGCCGAACTTTATGACATGATTGACAAACGCGTGGGCGATGCTTTGCGTCAGATTCCCGGCGTCGGCACCGTGCAATTGCACGGCGGGCTGAAACGGCAAATCAACATCTGGATTGACAAAAACCGCCTTGAAAGCTCGGGGTTTTCCATTCTGGATGTCTGCAATGTGCTATCGCGCGAAAACATCACTCAGCCGGTCGGCAATTTAAAAACCGGCATTTCCGATTACCTGTTGCGTTTGCCCGGCGAATTTGCAAGTCCGGACGAAATCAATTCCGTCATCCTCGGGCAGCGCCAAGGCAAACTGGTCTATCTCAAGGATGTTGCCCGGGTGGAAGACGGTTTTCAGGAACGCACAACCATTGTGCGCGTCAACGGCAACAACGGCTTGCAGATGACAATCCAAAAACAGATCGGCGCCAATACAGTCGAAGTGTCCAAACGGGTCAAAAAACGCCTGGCTGAATTACAAAACATTCTTCCCGGCGATGTCAAACTGCTGGTTGTTATGGACACATCGCAGGACATTCTGGATGCCCTGGCTTCGCTGAAATCAACCGTATGGACCGGCGCAGCGCTTGTGATTCTGGTTACCTGGTTTTTTCTGCGTCACTTTCGTTCCAGCCTCATCATCGCTTTGACCATCCCGTTTTCGCTCCTGATCGCGTTTGTCTATCTTTTTCTGACCGGTAAAACCATCAATATCATCAGCTTATCCTCGCTGACCATAGCGATCGGCATGGTAGTTGACAATGCCATCGTCATTACCGACAACATCAACAGACACATCGAAAAGGGCGAACGCCCCCGGGAAGCATCAATTTTCGGCGCCTCGGAAATGTTCTTGGCCGTCGGCGCTTCGACACTGACAACCATTGTTGTGTTCATGCCGTTATTATTCGTCTCCGGCGTAGTCGGCATAATGTTCGGCGAACTGGCCGTCATTGTTTGTGTAACGCTGCTGGCTTCGCTCTTTACCGCCACAACATTCACGCCCATGCTCTGCGCGCAATGGCTGCGCCCCAAACCGCGCGCCGGCATAATATCCGGCGCCTCCGGCACGGCCCTGTTTTTCCGGCGCTTTTACGATGTTTCGGAAACCTGGTTTACAGCCTGTGAACGCGCCTACAGCCGCGCGCTGGCCTGGTCCCTCGCGCACCGTAAAACAATTATTTTCGGATTTACACTTGTTTTTATGGCCAGTTTATTCCTGACGCGTTTGGTCGGCACCGATTTTATTCCGGAAGAAGACTCCGGCGACTTGAGTGTAACCGCTCATCTGCCGATCGGCACACGCGTGGAGGAAACCGACCGGGTTGCCGCAGTCATGGAAAATATTTTTAACGAGGAAATTCCCGAAAAACTTTTTACGCGCGTCCGCAGCGGCGCCACTTCGGGAATGGGCGCAATTTTCGGCGGCCAGGCGGGAACACACATCATCTCCGGCGGCATCAAACTCTTCCCCAAATCCGAACGCACAAGATCAGTACGGGCAATCGGCCAGAAAGTGCGCCAACGCATCCGCGCCATTCCCGGTGTACTAAAAACCGATATTACAACCGGCAATCCACTCGGGCGCGTAATTACAGGAACAGGCGGCAAAAACATCCAAATCGAAGTTATCGGCAATTCCTTCACCGACACCGACAAGGTCGCCGAAAAGATCAAAACAATCATGGAAGGCATTCGCGGCGCGGTTGATGTAAGCATCTCGCGCGAACTTCGCCGTCCGGAATTGCGTATTTTGGTTGACCGTGAAAAGGCATCCGCGCTCGGGCTGGACATGAACACCCTCAGCCAAAGCATCCGCGCTTTTATGGAGGGCAAAACCGCCAGCAAATACAGGGAACGCGGCGAAACTTACGATATTTTCGTGCGTCTGGAGGAATCATTCCGTTCGCGCCAGGAAGACATCGAAACACTCATGCCGGTTGCCCTCTACTCCGGCAAGGCCTTGCATCTGGGCAATCTGGCGCGCATTGAGGAAACAATCGGACCGATGGAAATAGAACGTCAAAACCGCGAACGCGTTGTCCGCGTGGAATGCAACACGCATCAGCGCTCTATGGGCGAAGTGATCGCTGATCTGCGCGCCGCCATCGCCGGCATAACCTTGCCGGCCGATATTGCCGTGGTCATCGGCGGACAAGCCGAGGAACAGGGCAAAGCTTTTAAAGATCTGACGCTCCTGCTGCTTTTGGGCATCACGCTGGTTTACATGGTCATGGCCGCCCAGTTCGAATCGCTCTTGGACCCGTTTATCGTCATGTTCGCCGTGCCTTTCACATTTACCGGCGTTATTCTGGCTTTCGTCCTGACCGGCACCACGCTCAATGTGATCACCTTTCTCGGCATCGTCATGCTAACGGGCATCGTCGTCAATAATGCGATCGTTCTGATCAGTTATATCAACATTCTGCGCGCCCGCGGACTGAACATGCTTGAGGCCGTTACCACCGGTGGGAGCTATCGGCTGCGCCCTGTCCTCATGACCACACTCACAACCTTGATGGGGCTTCTGCCGCTTGCGCTCTCGCGTGGCGAAGGCTCGGAAATCTGGCAGCCGCTCGGCATAACCATGATCGGCGGCTTGACTGTCTCCACTTTTATCACCATGCTCTTTGTGCCGACTCTGTACGCAGTTTTTGAATCAAGACTGAAACGCTCCGGACAGAGCAAGCATAACGCCAAAGACCTGATCGAAAATCATGCGCGCCAAGGTGCCACATCATGAAAATGATTATGATAGTTTTCAACGAAGCAATGGAAGAAGAAGTGCTGGAAACTTTGCAGAACTGCCGGTTGCGCAACTTTACCCGTCTCAATGACGTTCAGGGCAAAGGCACATCCTCCGGCGCGCATTTCGGCACTGACATCTGGCCGGGCTTGAATAATCTGCTCTTTGTCGCCGCGAATGAAGATGATGCGCGACAATTGACGCATTGCATCAACCAACTGCGCCGCGAAATGGGCAGTGAAGGCATCAAAGCCTTTTTATGGAATCTGGAGGAAATCACATGAATATTCTGGGCATTGACATCGGCGGAACCAAAACATCCATCTGCATCGGAGATTGCGCAGGCAAAATCCTGTGTCAGGATCGTCTGCCTACGCGACCGGAACGCGGACCCGAGCTGGTTTTAAATGACATCGCCGCCATGGCCAAAACACTGCTCAAGCAATGCAATCTTGCCGCCCCGGACGCAATCGGCATCGGCGCGCCGGGTCCGGTCAATGTCCGCGCCGGGCTTTTGCTCTCACCACCCAACATGCCCGGATGGGACCGTGTGCCGCTGACGGAATATTTTACAAACGCTTTTCGCGCGCCGGTTTTCATGAATAATGACGCCAATGCGGCCGCACTGGGAGAATATTGCTTCGGATACGGCAACAACGCTTCGCCGTTTGTTTTCCTGACACACAGCACCGGAATGGGCGGCGGCTTAATCATCAACGGCATGCTTGTCCAGGGCGCCAACGACATGGCCGGGGAAGTAGGCCATTTTGTGCTGGATCCGCAAGGCCCGCTTTGTCCTTGCGGGCTGCGCGGATGTTTTGAAGCCTATTGCGGCGGACGCAGCGTTGAGCTGAGACTGCGCGCGCGCCTTAAACTGGAACAATCCGACGAAATTTTGCGC
>CAZMFH010000129.1:0-7054 GCA_964565485.1 uncultured Verrucomicrobiota bacterium
GGAGTTTACAACCCGAAGGCCGTCATCCTCCACGCAGCGTCGCATTGTCAGGCTTGCGCCCATTGCAAATGATCCTCGACTGCAGCCTCCCGTAGGAGTCTGGGCAGTGTCTCAGTCCCAGTGTGGCTGACCATCCTCTCAGACCAGCTACCCGTCAAAGCCTTGGTGAGCCGTTACCTCACCAACAAGCTGATAGGACGCGGGCTCATCTCCAAGTAACGGGCCCTTGCGGGTCCCCGCCTTTAAACAACCCCACATGCGCGGGGCGATCACATCAAGTATTAGTCCGCCTTTCGGCAGGTTATACTCATCTTGGAGGCAGATTGCCCACGTGTTACACACCCTTTCGCCACTTTCCTTTCCGCTTTCTCACCTTGCGGCTTGAAAACGAAAATTCTCGTTCGACTTGCATGCCTAATCCACGCTGCCAGCGTTCGTTCTGAGCCAGAATCAAACTCTCCGTAATAAAACACACAAATTTCAGGCCGCCACGCTGACGCGCAGGGCCATCATTTGTTTTTTGACTTAGCAAAGAACATGAGCTTATCCACCAATCACACCACTTCCGACTCGAAGCGTATGTGACATCATATTCCGTTTTCAAAGAACAATAAAACATAAAAAAAGCGCGTACTCCGAAAAACTTTCAGCGATTACACGCTTCGTTTATGTTTCTAAAGAACAGCTTTTCTCCCAGCGCGTTTATTAATCTATCAAAGCCGATAAACTTGTCAATACTTTTTTTATTTATTTTTTACACGCCGGATCCATGTCTCTCAAAGAGCGCCTTTTTAGCAAAAACAAAAAACATGTCAAGCGCTTTGTAAAAAAAAACGGACGCCCAGCAAGCGCGCCTGGGGCATCGCACAGCACACCGGGCATCATCAAAAAAACAAGCCGGGCAGATCAACATGGCGCAGGCATGCTGAGGCAGCATCGAACCAAGTCCGTGTCAGATGCCCATTGCTGATTGTGCTGCTGATTGTGATTGAAAATAAAACAATCTTCGATATAATTTGCCGCATTGCTGACTCATTGAATTATGACAGCCGCCTGTTGTATCGCGAACATTTCAGCCGGAGCAGGGAAGGAAAAATCATGAACACACCGATGGCGCGCTTGCTGGAAATGCGGCGCAAAGCGGTCTTTCGTCTGTTTAACGGAAAGTTCAAGGCGCGCATGCGCATTGCCGTCGGTTCGGCAACATGCGAAAATGCCGCCGGCGCAGTTCCTGTATATCAACGTTTCCAGGATTTATTGAAAAAAAGCGCCGTCAAGGATGTCATGCTTGGCCGAGTCGGTTGCGCCGGACGCTGCGACCTCGAACCGCTGGTAACAGTGATCGGGGTTAACGACATACCGGTCAAGTATATTCAGATGACCCCTGAACGCGTGGAAAAGGTTTTTGAATCGCATATCCTGAACGGCACACCGGTCGAGGAATATACGATGCAATACCAGGCGGGGGTCAAGCGCACGCACTTCGTCATCAGTATCTGCGGAGGATCAACTTGTCTGAAAAAAGGCGCCAAGGATCTCGAACGCGCCTTTCTGGATGCCATTGCCGCAAACGGACTGAACAACAAGGTCGTGGTGGTCCATTCAGCCTGCCGCGGACTATGCGAGGCCGGACCGGTTGTCTATATTCATCCGGATGACGTGCTTTACCGGCAGGTTACTCCGGAGTTGGCCGGGCGCATTGTACGCGAACATATTGTCGGCAAACAGTGCCTCAGCGAACATCTCTGGACCGGCAACCGGATTGCCAACCGGTTTGTTCCGTTTTTCGGCGACGTCTCCTTTTTCGCCAAACAGTTGCGTCTGACCCTGCGCAATTGCGGAGTGATTGATCCGGAGAGCATTTATGAATACCTGTCGGTGCGCGGATATGAAGCGATCGCCAAAGCGCTGACGGAGATGACGCCTGAACAGGTAATCCAGGCGCTGACCCGTTCCGGATTGCGCGGGCGCGGCGGCGCCGGCTTCCCAACCGGCACAAAATGGAAAATCGCAGCCGATCAGGTGAGCGACGAAAAATTCGTTATTTGCAATGCCGACGAGGGCGATCCGGGCGCTTTTATGGACCGCAGCACGATTGAAGGCGATCCGCACACAATCATCGAGGGAATGATGCTTGCCGCTTACGCCATCGGCCCGCGGCAGGGTTTTGTTTATATCCGCGCCGAATATCCGCTGGCGGTCGAGCGCCTGCGCAAGGCGATTGAAATTGACCGTGTGGCCGGGTTTCTGGGTAAAAACATTTTCGGCTCCAACATAGATTTTGATATTGAAATCAGGCTGGGTGCCGGCGCCTTCGTCTGCGGCGAGGAAACCGCGCTCATTCATTCCATTGAAGGTCAGCGCGGTATGCCGCGGCCCCGTCCGCCTTACCCGACCGTATCCGGCTTATGGGACAAACCGACGCTGATCAACAATGTCGAGACGCTTGCCAACGTGCCGGTGATCATTTTGGACGGCCCGGAGTGGTTCCGGTCGCTGGGCACGGAAAAAAGCAAAGGCACAAAAGTATTTGCGCTGGCCGGCAAAGTCTGCAATACAGGCCTGGTGGAAGTGCCAATGGGCACAACCCTGCGCGAAGTTGTCTATGATGTGGGTGGCGGCATTAAAAACAACCGCCAGTTTAAGGCCGCCCAAACCGGCGGCCCGGCAGGCGGCTGCCTGCCGGCCTCCGACTTGGATACACCCGTGGATTACGAGTCATTGGCGGCAGCCGGCAGCATCATGGGCAGCGGCGGCATGATCGTCATGGACGAAGACACCTGTATGGTGGATATGGCCAAGTTCTTTCTCGATTTTACCCAGGACGAATCATGCGGCAAATGTGTGCCGTGCCGCGAAGGCACAAAACGCATGCAGGAAATTCTGGAACGGATCACTTCCGGGCAAGGCGAGGAAGGCGATGTCGAAAAACTATTGCGCCTGGCCGATACCATCAAACGAGCATCCCTCTGCGGATTGGGCCAGGCGGCGCCCAACCCCGTCATCAGCACGATCAGGCATTTCCGTGCGGAATATGACGCGCATATCCGCGCAAAACGCTGTCCTGCCGGCGTCTGTCGCGCTTTGACAACTTACACGATCAATCCCGAAAAATGTGTCGGTTGCGGCGCCTGCCGGCGTAAATGTCCGGTCGGTTGCATTGCCGGCAAACCCAAGCAGCCGCATCTCATAGACCAGCAAGCCTGCGTACGCTGCGGAGCATGTTTCCGCGTATGCAAATTTGACGCCGTGAACAGGAAATAAATTATGACCGCCACAAACAATATTGCACTTACGATCAACGGGTTCAAAGCGGTCGTGGCGGGCGGCGCCACGATCATGGAAGCAGCCGACAGCATCGGCATCCGCATTCCGCGGCTTTGTTATCATCCTTCGCTCAGCATTCAGGGCGCCTGTCGTGTTTGCGTCGTTGAGGTTCAAGGCCAGCGCAATCTCGTGGCCGCCTGCGCATATCCCGCCGAAAACGGCATGATCGTCAAAACCAATTCGCCGCTTCTGCGGCGCGTTCGCCGCGACATCGTGGAATTGATTCTTGATAATCACCCCATGGATTGCCAGACTTGCGAACGCAACGGCAACTGCGAACTGCAAAACCTGGCCTATGAACTGGGAGTGCGCAAGCGTTTTTTTGCCGGCACGCGCAAACACTATCCCAAGGACGAATCATCGCCCTCGGTTATTCGCGATCAGGAAAAGTGCATTCTCTGCGGGCGTTGCGTGCGCGTTTGCGACGAAGTGCAGGGCGTTTGCAATCTCGGCCAACAGCACCGCGGTTTTAATATCACCGTTGCTCCCGCGCATGACGCGCCAATGATGGATTCGGTGTGCGTCCACTGCGGCCAGTGCGCCAATGTCTGCCCGACGGCGGCCATCCTTGAACACAACGAAACAGACGCCGTCTTCGAAGCCCTGAGCAATCCCGACTTGCATGTGGTTGTGCAAACGGCGCCGGCCATTCGCGCCACAATCGGCGAAGGTTTCGGGTTTGCGCCGGGCACATCCACCACCGGCAAACTGACGCACGCCTTGCGCATGATGGGATTTCACAAGGTTTTTGACACCAATTTCGGCGCCGATCTGACGGTGGTCGAGGAATCGCAGGAATTCATCAACCGCCTGAAAACCGGCGAAAAACTGCCCTTGCTGACTTCCTGTTCTCCGGGATGGATAAGCTTTCTTGAACACTTCTATCCCGAGCTCATCCCATATGCGTCAACCTGCCGGTCGCCCATGAGTATGTTGTCGGTTTTATTGAAAACCTTTTATGCCCAGACAGTCGGGCTCGATCCCAAAAAAATCTTTGTCGTGGCGATCATGCCCTGTACGGCCAAGAAATTTGAGGCAGACCGCCCGCAACACCGCACCCCTTGGGGCGCGCCTTATACGGATGCGGTTCTGACGACGCGCGAGCTGATCTGGATGCTTAAATCGCTTGGCATTGAATTTGAAAATCTGGCCGATCAGGGGTTTGACGATCCGCTGGGAGTTTCCAGCGGCGCCGCGGATCTCTTCGGAGCAACCGGTGGAGTAATGGAAGCGGCGTTGCGCACGGCCTACGCCAAGCTCACCGGCAAGGAATGCCCAACGCTTGACTTCACGCAAGTGCGCAATGTCGCCGGCGCGCGCGAGGCCGCCATTGAAATAAGCGGCAAATCAATCCGGGTGGGCGTGGCAAACGGATTGAATAATGCCAAGCATCTGCTGGCAAGCGTCTTGTCGGGCGAAAAACAATTCCATCTCATCGAATTGATGGCCTGTCCCGGCGGATGCATCGGCGGCGGCGGTCAGCCATATCCGCCGCCCGGCATGCACCTGTTGAATCCGGAATTGCTGGCCATGCGCAGCCGCGCGCTTTATGACATTGACAAAGGCAAGCAATTGCGCGTCGCGCACCGCAATCCGGCCATCCGCAAACTTTACGCCGATTTTCTCGGCGAACCGAACGGAAGCAAAGCGCATGAATTGCTGCATACTCATTACGAACCCAAACTGCCGCGGGGAGTCCGATGAAAACAGTCGCCGAAAGCAAAAAGAAAACCACGCCCAAACAGGATTTACCAAAGGATATTGTGGCTTATATTGAAGAAACCAGGCTGGCGCCACATCCGGAAAGCAGGCTGATTACCGTTCTGCAGAAAATACAGGAACATTACGGTTATCTTTCACCGGAGCGTCTTGATGCAGTTTCGCAGCTGATGCAGATCCCTTCCGCCAAAGTTTCGGGCGTGGCTAATTTCTATCATTTCTTTTCGTTCGTCCCCAAAGGCAAATGCCGGATCACGGTTTGCATGGGCACCGCCTGTTACGTCAAGGGCAGCGGCCAAATTATTGCGCGGCTGAAGGAATTGCTGGGGATTGATCCCGGCCAAACCACGGCCGACGGTCTCTTTTCGCTTGCCGCCGCGCGCTGCCTGGGCGCCTGCGCCATGGCGCCGGTCGTGGTCATGGACGAAAAGGTCTACGGCAATGTTCAGTCTGATGATCTGGAAAAAATTCTTGCCGATTATGGTTTTAAAAAACCAGTCAATCAAAAATAGCAAAACGGTATGTTCCGGCACAACCGGAATGCCGGAAGGAATATTATGAATCAAAACGCAAAACCGCCGCAAAAATGTCGCATTCTGATCGTTGACAACGATCATGAGTTCACACGGATCAACAAGGATTTTCTGGAGGAACACGGTTATACGGTTTTAACCGCCAATGACGGAGCCGGCGGCCTGGAACTGGCAATCCGCGAGAAACCGGATCTAATGTTGCTGGACGTCATGACCGCCGAAAACACGGAGGGCTTTGCAATCAGCCGTAAAATCCCGCAAACCCCGGAATTGCGCAACATGCCGGTCATAATGGTAACCGGCATCCGGCATACAATGAACCTGCCCTTCCGGCTTGAACCTGATGAAACATGGCTTCCTGTGGATTCCGTGCTTGAAAAACCGATTGCGCCCGTAAAACTATGGGAAGAGATCCGCAAACGGCTCAACAATTGTGCTTCCTGAAAAACCATCCGGCCCAGCCGGTCATAAGCCTGCATTGTGCCTAAAAAACCAAATAACCTCATATACGGCGTAAACGACAAGCCCCCATTCCTGCTGACGCTTTTGCTCGGCTTCCAGCATATTTGCCTGGTCGCCGTGGCGTTAATGTTGCCGGTGCTGATTATCCGGGAGATCGGCGGCACGGATCGGGAAGCCGAGCACCTGGTGGCCGTCTCGATGATCGCGGGCGGCATCGGCACCATTATGCAGGCGCTGAAAAACGGTCCGCTTGGTTCCGGATTTCTCTGTCCGCAGGTCTGCGGCCCTTCATTTCTCTGGGCGTCAATTCTGGCCGCCAAAACCGGCGGCCTGGCGCTGATGTACGGAATGACCTTGCTCGCCGGCATCGGCGAAGCGTTTCTTTCCAGACTGATCCCGAAACTGCGTACGCTTTTTCCGGCCGAGGTTACCGGCTTAATCGTCGCCATGGTCGGCATTACGGTAACCAAATTGGCCGTCATGAATTTTCTGGGACTGGCGCGCGGCGAAGCTGCGCTTTGTCCGAGCACTCTGACCGTGGCCTGCCTGACTCTGCTGGTCATGGTTGGACTAAATGTCTGGGGCAAGGGTAAAGCCAAACTGTTCTGCATTTTGATCGGCATGATTTTCGGATATATCCTGGCCTTTATTTTGCAAGTTGCGCCACGCGAAACTTGGAATGAAGTGATCCGCGCCCCCTGGCTGACTTTCCCTTTCACCCATCATCCAGGCTGGAAATTCAGTCCGGCCTTGATTATTCCGTTCCTGGTGGCCATGCTCTGCTCAACATTAAAGAGCGTCGGCGACCTCACCACCTGCCAGAAAATCAATGACGCCGAATGGCGGCGGCCCGATATGCGCAACATCAGCGGCGGCATTCTGGCGGATGCCGCCTCGGCAATAACCGCCGGCATTCTCGGCGGAGTGGGACAGTCCACATCTTCCAGCAATATCGGACTTTCCGTCGCCACCGGCATAACCAGCCGGTTTGTCGGCTTGATCATGGGCGGCCT
>CAZMFH010000130.1:0-7033 GCA_964565485.1 uncultured Verrucomicrobiota bacterium
TAAAAAATATGCGTTCGAAGTTCCGTCTTTGAACGCAGCTTCAGGGGAGATGATGGCTGTATTTATGCCGCCATTGCCCAGCTGCATTGCATAGATCATTATGCCGATGCGCCCGGCGGCGCTATTGTGCGCTATGATCCGCGCAATGGCGCAATAGAAAAACTTGGTATTCCTATTCCGCATTTTTATATTCAAAATCTGGCCATAGATGAAACGCGCAAGACTGCCTATGGCATTGGTTTTTATCCTCAGGCTTTGATGGGTTTTGATTTGATCAAAAAAACCGGCCAAACGCTTGGTTATATCAACAGTGTCGGCACGGGCGGGGTGCTGAGCGAAAATATTGTTTTGGACGATGCCGGACGCGTCTGGTCAAATTGGTCTTTGCTGCGCGCCTGGGCCTATGAGACTGGGCCAGATTCAATTCGTTTGTGTTGTTATGACCCGCAAAAGAAGGCCATGCGTTATTTTCAAAAGGGGTTGCCGCGTCCGGATGGCAGCTATGGTACAACGCTGGTGGAATCTTTTCATAATTTCCATGACGGATTTCTGTATGCCGGTGGCGGCAACGGTTCTTTCTATCGCATTGATCCGGAAACGGCGAATGCGGAAAGGTTGTTTTCGCCAATTACAGACCGTCCAAGCCGTTTGTCGTCTTTGGCAGTTGGGGCTGACGGCGCGGCCTATGGTGTTACCGGCAAGCAAGGGCGCTGTGAAGTGATCCGCATTGATTACAAGCGCGCATCTTATGAATTGCTTGGCGCAGTCAAGGAAACTACAGGCGCCGCCATGTGGCAGTGCCATGATATCGTTCATGCCGGCAAAAACGTCTTTTACGCCTGCGAAAATGACAATCCGCAGCGCAGTTCGTATTTGTGGGAAATAGCATTGTAGATCAGGGTCTGAATTGGCAAGGACAAGCAGGGAGGAAGTTTATTATGGATATTGAATCTTCAGGATTGGATTTTCGGTTTGCCTGCGATTTTTTGAAACAAATCTGTTTTGAACGGGTTGCGGGTACGGCGGCGGAAGCCAGAGCGGCGCAAATTATAAGCGCTGCCGTCCGGCATGCGGGCGGGCGTCCTCAAATCGAAACATTTCCTTTGCGTACTTTTGGCGCGGGCCGTGCGGGAGTGGAAATATTGTCTCCCTATCGTCGTAAATATGAGGCTGTGCCTGTGGCCTTAACCGGTTGTTTGCCCAAAGGCGGACAGGCGCTCGATCTTGTTTTTTTAGGGCAACGCGCGCCGGCGACGCTTGAAAATATCAAGGGCAAAGCTGTTTACGGCTATGGATTGGCCAATCTGGATGCCCCCGAGCTTTTTAAATCTGCCGGCGCAGCCGTGCTTTTGGATGTTTTGCATTTTGGACGCGCATTGCGCATCAAGTTTTGGGCGGAACGTTATCGCCGGCGTTTTGGCATTCCGGTTGTGTGCCTGCCTTATGAGGCCGGGGTCGAAATGGTTTGCCGTAAGGCTGCCCGGGCGCGGGTTGTGCTCGAACAAGACCAAAAGAAGTCCCACAGCGGCAATGTGGTGGCGGTGATCAAGGGGACAGACTCCAGCGAGGAGATTGTTATCGGCGGCCATTATGACAGTGTGCTCAACAGTCCCGGCGCTCACGATAACGGCGGGGGTGTGGCGCTTGTCCTGGCTCTGTTCAAATATTTTATGCGGCATCCGGTTCGGCGCACACTGCGCTTTGTTTGGTTTGGCGGCGAAGAACTGGGGTTGCTGGGCAGCCAGGCTTATGTTCGTCGCCATGCGGCCGATTTAAAACGCGTCAAAATCATGCTCAATATTGACGGCATTGGCCGTGTTTTGGATCCTGTCTATGGGATGGTTGCCGGGCCGGATGGCCTGCAAAAATTTGTGGAATTGATTGCTGCGGAGCAAGGCTTGAATTATGGCGTCCGAGAAGCTGCGCATTCTTCGGACAGTATTCCTTTTTCGCAACATGCTATTCCCTTGATTGATCTGAGCGGCGGGGTTGAACGTAATCTGCTGGCGCATACGTCTAATGATGCTGTGCGATGGTGCGGAAGAGAGGGTTTGGAGCCGAGCGGTTGGATGGCGTTGGAAATTATCCGGCGTCTCGGTAATGCGCGGGTTTTTCCGTTCCAACGCGGTTATAATGCGCCGGCGGCGGCAAGTTTAAAGAAATTCTATGAAAACTTTTTGCCTGATCCCGGCAAATTGCCGAGTTGGTGTTGCCGTTGAACTCATTACGGATTCAGGCGTACAGTAATGGCGAAAGTGTGGCGTTTTCCGTTGCCTGCAGTTAATTGCCGGCAATGCCTTCCTGTTCATTGATCCAGCAGGTTTTGGGTTGTTCGGCTTTTGTGCGTTTCTGCATCTGTGTCTTGATGTGCGTTTGGGGCTTGACGCGGTGTTTGAGCATTTTGCCCTTGAACTGCCATTCAAGTTTTGCGCCTTGGGCGGTAAATGGGTAAACATAAACAGGGGGGTGCGCTGTGCATTCCCCGTTTATTGGCTCAAGGCCCTTGGGGACATAAAGAAAGATTCGTCCGCTTTTGTCGCATGGCCGGGTTTGGATGGTTAAAGTCAGGCGGGCGGCATCAAAATGGCAAGATTCGATCTCAATGCCGCCTTGGGTAAGATGCGTGTCGGTGGCAATAATTTGGGGCGCGAGCTGCTCTTTACGAATGCCGAGCAGAATGGTGTGGCGCGGGGGCAGGGCTGAGATGGTTGCTTTTCCCTGATAAATTCCCAGATATTTTGCATTCCAAAAATCAAACAGATGCAAACGCTCGTCAGCCGCCAGTCCAAAATCCTTGAAGATCAACTCAAAATTTCTTGTTCTTTCCGGACGCAATGTGTTTGTGATGGAAACAACATGCCATGTTTCCGTTTGGTTGTTGACCGTCAGGCTGAAAATACCGGGACAATCGCGCTGAAAGAAATCAACCGGCATCGCGGCGCGACTGTATTGTGGCAGCGTTTTGCGGAGCAGTTCAATCCGATCCTGCTCCAGCGTGGACATGCGATCTCCGAGCATCACAAGACCATTGCTCAATCCGGTAATGGTGGTCCAGGAACGCGCTTCTTCAAGACTTAATTCGGATTTGCATCCTTTTTGACGCACGATCAGATAATCCGGATCATTGACCCATAGTTTTTTGTGGAAAAAACAGGTGTTGGCTGTGGCGGCTATGCAACGGCGGATGTAGCCGGGGCCCGGATAATTATCGCGTTCACCGTGATGCTTGTCTATTTTGGAGCCATCCCAGCGCGCGCCCACATCGTCGCCAATGCGCATTGCATGCGCAAGTCCGATGGACAATGCGGGGACTGTGTTTAATAAAACGGCGTTTTTAGCCATGCCATCGCAAAAACTGCGCAGGCCGCGTTGGATGGCTTCCGCTTTTGACATGTGTTTGTCGCGCAGGACGCCCAGCGGTGAGAGTCCCTGGTAGTTGGCGCCATCCAGTTTGATATAATCAAACCGGTATTCTTGTGTTGTTGCGGCGGCCAACGCGCGCACCCATTCGCATGCTTCTGGTATGCTGCAATCCAACGCATAGACTTTGCTGACCGCATAACCGCCGACTTCCAGCGGATGCCCTGATTGGTTGCGGATCACCCAGTCAGGGTGTTCTTGATAAACTTTGCTTTGCGGGGCAATCAAAAACGGACAAAGCCACAAGCCGGGTTTAAAGCCCAGTTCACGCAGGGTATCGGAGAGCTTTTTCAGTCCGTGCGGAAAACGCTCGTTGGTTTCCAGCCAGTTGCCTTCGCATTTTTGGAAACCGTGATCAATCTGGATGTATTCAACAGGCAGTATATCGCGATGTTTGGCAAGCCATTTGGCGTTTTCGAGCACATCATCCTCGGTTATTTTGCTCAGATAATAGTCCCATGTGGCCCATCCGGTGATGTTTGGAAAATCAAGTTTGACCGGCATTTTTTCCGCAAGCAGGGCGACATATTTTTGCATGGCCGGCAGCGGGGCATCATGCCAGTTGAGATAAAACGGTTCTGTGATCACCTGCGCTCCGGGCGCAAGCGACGCTTTGGAAAAATCGCAGATTGCCCGTAGGGAAAGGAATTTGAAAGGGTTGCGCGCCGCCTTTAGCTCGAATGAGACGTCTTGGCGCGTAAAAGATAAAAAGCCCATCGTAACGTATTGGCCGGTTTGGCGATTGCCGATCACAAGGTAGTCGTGCGAGTAAAAATCGCTGATATTATGCTCAAACCATGCGTCGCACAGGTCGTCAAGTTTGCCTCCGCGCAGTATTGTCCATGATGTCATTCCGCCGAGATTTAAATTGCCCGCAAGGCGCGTGGAAACATCCAGTATGGCGGCTTGCTCGAGATAGAAAGGTTTTTCTGAAATATTGCGTATAGCAAGCTGCAATTGCGCGCTGCATTCGTTTTCCGCCCGAATTATCGGAAGCATTTCAAGAAAAGGGTTTGCTTGTTTGGTGTTGACTTCATGCTTGATGTCGCTGTGGTCGGTAAAAATTACTGAACTTTGGGCGCCGGAGAGCAGGTTGCCGAAGTTTTGCATTGCATCCTCTGTATGTTGGTGTGGAATTTGTTAACCCTGAATCTGAGTGAATTCAGAGAAATGTTTTTGAAAAAAATAACTTATGCCGGAATAAACGATTCGCGTCCGGTCAGTGTCAGAATGGTTTCCGCCAGCAGTTTGACGGTGTCGTTCAGGTCGCGCAGCGAAATCACTTCCACGGGGCTGTGCATGTAGCGGTTGGGTACGCTGACCAGCGCGGCGGCGCATCCGCCGCGCGCAAGTTGCATGACGTTGGCATCCGTGCCTGTGCCGCGCGGTTCGGCCTGCATTTGAAACTTTATTTTTTTGCGGCGCGCCGTATTGCAAAGCAGTTTGCCGAGGACGGGATTGATGTTAGCGCCCTGATGCAGGATTGGGCCGCGATTCATGGCAACATCACCGACACGTTTCGGATCGCTGCCGGGCGAGTCGGAGGTGAACCCGACATCAACGGCAATGCCGACTGCCGGGTTGATATTGTAAGCGCTGGTTGTTGCGCCGCGCAAGCCGACTTCCTCCTGAACGGTTGAAACCGCATAAACCGCCACATTCAGTTTGTGCCGGCGCAAGGCACCCAGTGTTTCGACAACGGCCCAGGCGCCGATCCGGTCATCAAATGCCCGCGCGGCCACAAGATCGTTTTTTAGCTCGATAAAATCCTGTTTGATCACAACCGGGTCGCCGACGGCAACGGATTTCAACGCATCGGCCTTGTTTTTGGCGCCGATGTCAATCCAAAGGTTTTCCAGTTTGACGGGTTTGGCGCGTTCGGATTCGTCCAAAAGGTGTATCGGTTTACGCCCGACTATTCCCGGTATGCGTCCTTTGGCGGACATGATCCAGACACGCTGGCCGAGCAGCATCTGCGCGTCCCATCCGCCGATGGCCGCAAAATAAACAAATCCTTTTTCGTCAATATGCGTGATGAGCAATCCGATTTCATCAACATGACCGGCCAGCATCACTTTGAATGGCGCGGATTCATTCAGAACGCCGACAACATTGCCGTGTACGTCGGTTGTTACTCGGTCGGCAAACATGCGCATGCGTTCGCGGACGACCTTCTGTGCCGGCGCCTCAAAGCCGGAGGGAGAAGGTTGCTGCATAAGGTTTTTGAGGAATTTCAGCGCATCGGTGTTCATGGCACTCCCTTGGATTAACAAGTCGTGACGAGCTTTGCCTGTCACGCATGTTTTTTGTCCGGAACTCGTTTTTTTTAGACTATGCGATCAACGTGATCAATGGAGAGCGTAGTTTATATTCCACTCGAAAGACAAGCAAAAAAAGTTTCTGCTCTTGCTTTTGGGTGCGGAAAGGATATGATTAGAATTGATTGCCTGAAAAGTTGGGTATGAATTATCAAAGCACCATTGATCCGAATTTGCGTCTTGCGGCTGAATTTTATGTGCCGTCAACGCCAAAGCCGCTTTGTCTTTTTTTTCATGGCTGGCATATGACGGCTGCTCAGTCGCAATCGAGCGGCATGCTGGGTCCCCTGGCCGAAGAATATTTTCTGGTTAATGTGGAAATGCGCGGGCGCGGCAAAAGCGGCGGCAAGCCGGATGCTTCCGGGCATGAGTTGCTTGATGGACTTGATGCGCTTGATTATGCGCGTGCGACCTGGCCGGATTTGGTGCGTTCCGGCGCCGGACCGTATGTCGTTGGTGGTTCCGGCGGCGGAGGAAATACACTGGCGCTGGCTGGTCGGGCTCCCGATCTTTTCGCTGCCGCAGCTGTGTGGGCGGCCATGAGCGATTATGCGCTTTGGTATCAGGATGATGAGCGCGGGCATTATCGCGATGAAATGGAAACCAAGGGATGGATAGGCGGCACGCCGCAATCCAATCCCGATGGTTACTTTGCGCGCGGCGGCATGGCGGTGCTTGAAAACACGCTTGCGCCGATTCTGGTTATGCACGGCAAAAAAGACACTGCTGTGCCTGTGCATCATGCCGAGCGCTATGAAGCGCGCGCGCGTTCGCTGCAGAAAAGCAATGTGGTTGTGCATTATAACAATGCCGGACACAGCTCGGTGGAATGGCCGCGTTTGATGGATTTTTTGCGCGCTACGTTATTGCCCCCGCGCTTGCCGGGCGAGGGGCGTTTGCGATTATGCGGTTTTTTGGCCTGCCGCGCATTTTGGCTGATTGCCGATGATCCCGCTTGTGTGGCCGATCTTGATTACCGGTTGGATGATCAGGGCGGTTTGCGGGAATTGACTTTCACGCAAACAGAAGGGCGCCGTCCGGCATCCGGGGTCTTGTTGCGTGTTTTTAATCCGGCGGCTGTTGTGCAAGTTCGGGTGAACAATAGCGTGCTGACGGCTCCGGCGCTTGCCGGTCGGACGGAATGTTATGGCGATTTTCGCTGGAATGTTTCCGGAAACTGGACGGCTGCGCTCGAATTGCCACGTTAAGTTTGGCGCGCGCGGGTCGGGATTATTGTTCCGTGAATTTCCAGGATAATTCCGCATAAGCCGCACGGGTTTTCGGGAAAATCCGAC
>CAZMFH010000131.1:0-6942 GCA_964565485.1 uncultured Verrucomicrobiota bacterium
TGACTCTTGTTCCATACCATCAAAATAGTGCAGCATAATTTCGCAACCAAGACCAACCTGCGGGTGAGGCCAGGATGCCACCTGTCTGCCGTGTCGGCACAGGCAGGCATCTGCTGCGTTGCGAAGCATTTGCAGTAGTCACTACAGCGGCATGCTTCGCGCCTTGCAGCTGCGGCATCCTGACCTCATCACGGATTCAGGCTCTTGTTCAGGTTTTATTGCGCCGGATGGACGGTCATGTCTTCCTTGATCTTGCCTTCAAGAACTTCGCAGTAACTGATTTTTTCTTTGACGGAAGTTACTTTGATCTGGCCGGCTTGTTTCATTTCCGTGTCGAGTACTTCGCCGGTATCTTTATCCGTCAGAGTTTCCACCGAACCGACATTGAAAATCTGTCCGGCGGCTACGCCTTCCCGGCTGCCGCGATTGATGATGACCTTGTCGCCGGCTTTGATGACTGTGCCTTCCCAAGGAATGCTTTCGAGTTGTTTTTCCAGAAATTCCACCGCTTGAGCAACGGCGTCTTCCGTGGCTTTGCCGACATTATCTTTTTTGAAGCCTGCCACATCGCCGCCGAAGCTCGATCCGCTGTAGCCGAGGTTGAGTCCTTTGCGCCCGGCTTTGCCGACCACCTTGGTTTGCGCTTTGACCTGGCCGGTGGTTGAGTCCATAATATAAATGGTGGCGTTGACTTCCGTGCGGTCGGTGCTGCCGCCGACGCGGAACCCCATTACGTTGACGCCCGCGCCGCCGCCG
The DNA here is from genome assembly GCA_964565485.1 of uncultured Verrucomicrobiota bacterium. Lineage (GTDB taxonomy): Bacteria > Verrucomicrobiota > Kiritimatiellia > JAAZAB01 > JAAZAB01 > CAZMFH01. The sequence goes on from CAZMFH010000131.1 coordinate 757, forward strand.
GTTGTGCTGCTTTGGACGTGGGTAATGGCGCCTTTAACCAAAAGCTGTGCCGGGGTCATTTGTCCGGTTTTAGGCGTTTTTTTGCCGCCGGCTGTTCGTCCGGCTGTGGCCAGATCCTGTTCGGCCATGGCTTCAATGCGCATGTCCTTTTCGCCCAGAACGATAAATTTGCCTGATTCCTGCAGGGCGGCGGTCATAATTTCGCCGAAAGCCGATCCGATTTCCCACTGGCCTGACCAACCGGATTTATTGTCAAATTTGGAAACGGAAATACTGTAACGCAGGTTGCCGCCCGATTCGGAAGCGGCGCCGAGAGCGAAGGGCATGACGATGATTGAAAGGGCGGCCATAACGGTTGCAATACAAAAACGTTTCATACAGGATGCCTCCTTGAAATACGCAACCGGCGGAACACACGCAAGTGTCCGATATTGCGTCAATTAATGGTTCCTATTTATGGCAGACTGTCCGGGCATGTCAAGCCAAAAGGTGTTTTATTTGCTTGCCAGCCTGTTGTAAGATGGCATAGTATATTTTTACTCATTTCTGAATTCGTAATGAGGTCAGGAATCCTGAATGTCTGGATTCTTGAATGCTTGCAAAACATGAGTTTTTAAGTTGAGTTTGTTTAATTAAAATCCCATCACGGATTCAGGGTAATTGTTTACCCCTGTAGCTCAGCAGGACAGAGCATCGGATTTCTAATCCGGCGGTCGCAGGTTCGAATCCTGCCGGGGGTGCTGCGATATTGCCGGTTAAAAACTGCAGATTAAAGGAGATGGCATGAGGGAGCAAAATATTTACGGACGGGCGTTTGGGCTTGGCTTCAGTCTGGTTTTTTGGGTTTGTTTAATTGGAGCAGGGGTGTTGCGCGCCGCGCCGGAGCCGCAAACTGCCTGGGAAAAATTACAAACCGTAACGCAGACGGCGGAAACGCAGTTGGATGAATTGCGCGCCGCGCTGCGGGAGGCAAATCAAATCGAAAAACAATTGAAGGCGGCGGTCAAAGGGCGCGAACTGGCCGAAGCCGATCTGCGTGTGCAACAACAAGCGTTGCAGGCAACGCAACAGACGTTACAAACGCTCCGAACAAAAACTGATGCGCTGGAGAAAGAGCTGGCGGCAGCGCGCAAACGAGCGGCAGAGTTGGCGCAGTTGCAAAAGGAATTGGAACGTATCGCGCAGGATCGCGGTTTGACGGAAGCAGAAGTTCAGCGCGTGAAAGCCGCTGTTGCGGAATTGGAGCAGCAAACGGCTGGCGCCAAAGCCGAATTGGCGGAAAAGGAGAAGCAAATCGGCGCGGATGATTCCAGCCGCCGGCTGAAGGCCTTGCAGGCGGATCTGGAGCAAGAACAAAAGCGCCAGAAGTCCGTTGAGGCGGAATTAACCCGTTTGCGCGCCGCCAATGAGCAAATGGCCAAAACACGGGAAGCCATGTTGCAACAGCTTGCGGAATGCGAGCGCAAGCAGGCGGAGATTGCGGAACGTATTCAGGAACTGGAAAAACTGAAAACCGCAGTTGAACAGGCCCGGCAAATCGGAACCGAAAATGAAGCCCGCCGCGCGACTGCCGATCAGGAACGCTTGGTTGCCGAAAAAGCGCTCAAGGAACTACAGGCGCAAATAGAAGCCGCCGAGAAGAAGGCGCAGGTTGGGGCAAAACAGATTAAGGATCTTCCGCAGTTGCAGTCGGAATTGGCCGGTGTGCGCAAGCTGAACGCGGAGGCGGAAGCTGCCGCGCAATCCGCGCAGGCTTTGCGCGCGGAACGGGCGGAAAAACTTGCGGCTTCAAGCAACCGTTTGGCGGAAGTTCACAAACAGGTTGTGCTGATGGAAACCCGCTCTAGCGAACTCAAACAAATTAAGGGTGAATTGGAAAAAGCCCGCCGGATCGGCGCTGCAGCTTCCAAACGAGCTGAACAGGAAAAAGCGGCCGCAGATGGCGCCGCGCAAAAACAAGCGCTGCTTCAGGCTGAATTGGAAAAAATCACCGGGCAACTGGTGGAAACGCAAAAACATGTTCAGCAAGCCGAGCAGTTGCAGACGGAATTGGCGGCGGTCCGGCAGGCGCAGGCATTGGCGGATGATCAGGCGCTCAAGGCTGGTCAAGCCCGTCTGGCTTTGGAGAAGGAACTGGCCAAGCTGAACAAGCTTAACGAAACCAAACGCAATGAACTTGACAAGGCGCGCTCCTCTGCCGGCAAAGCGGAAAAAACGATTCAGGAATTACAGGCGCGCCGGCAGCAACTGGAACAGTTGCAGGCGTCCGGTCAGGCGCAGCAAAAACAATTGGAACAGCTGGCGCTTGATTTGGAGAAGGCCAGGAAAGAAAGAGATGAGCATGAGGCGGATTTGGTTTCCGCTGAACGCGGGCGGAAGGCGGTGGAAGAAGAAATCAGGGTGTTACAATCACAAACTGATGCGCTCTCGCGCCAAACAACCAGGCTGGATCAGCAAACTCGTGAAGCGGATGACTTGCGCGGCAAACTTGAAATTGAACGTCGGCGCTCTGCCGAAGCCGCTGAAGTGGCCCGCCGCGCCGTGGAAGCCGGGATTGCCGCCGAAAAGAAGCTGGGCGACTTGAATGAACAACTCGCCCAGGCCCGGCAAAATCTGGCTGCGGCTGAAGAACGGAAGCTGGCCATCCTGAAATTGCGCGAGGATTTGGAAAAAGAACAAAAACAATATCAGTCCACGGAAAAACAAATCGAACGCGATCTGGCATCGGCTGCCGGTTTGGAGAAAAAGCGCGCCGCCCTGCAAGCGGAGCTGGCCGGTCTTAACCAGCTTTTGCAGGAGAAGACCGTTGCGCCGGATGTTTTTGACAGGTTGCGCGAAGATATTGAAGCGCAAAAAAAACTGATGGGTGAGGCTCAGGCAAAGCAGGATGGTTTGCTGGCCGCGCACAAGGCCGAACAGGGCGAAATGGAAAAGCTGAATCGCCAGATCAAAGAGGCGCATAAGAATGTTGCCGAGGCCGGGAAGCAGGCCGGCGCGCTGACAAAATTGCAGGCGGAATTGACCAAGGCGCAGGAAGAACGCGGCGCGGTTGAGGCGCAGGCGGAAAAAACAGCGCAAGCTCTTGAGGCGCAAAAGCAGCATTTGGTCGAACTTCAGGATGAACAGCAGAAACTCGATCAGGAATATGCGGTCAAGCTGGAGCAGGTCAAGGTTGTGGCTCAGGCTCGGGAAGAACTCAAGCGTGAGCGCGCGCAGCGCGAGCAGTCGGAAAAACAAATCTCAGATTTGGCGGCCAGACAGGATGATTTGGCGCGCCAGGTTCAGGCGCTGGAGAGCAAACTGCGCGATTCCCGAACGAAAAACGAAAGTTTGGCGGAAGAGTTGCAGCGCTCCGATGTTGCTTCTTTGCGCATCACGGCGGCGACACCGGCGGATGGCGCGCCGGATAAGGAAAATATTCTGGCGGCAGAAAAACGGATTATGGCGGAAGCCGCCGGTGTTTCGGAACCAAAACAGGCTTCCGACGCAGTCGAACCGGCGCTAAAGCAGCCGTTTGAAACGGAGGCCGAAAAATTCTATCGGCTTGGCGTTCAGAAATGGGATGCGGGCGATGTGGACGGCGCGCTGAAGGATTTCCAGAAAACCGTCAGTCTGGACAAGTACGCTGCCGGCGCGGTTTATAATATTGCCTTGTGTCAGGCGCATAAGGGTGATCGCGCTGCTGCATGCAAGTCAGCTTATCAGGCCGGACAAATCTACCTTAAACATAGAAATTTCAAGCAGGCGACGCGTATGTTGGTGTTTATCAAGTCGCTTGATCCGGGCTCGCCGTTGGTCGAAAAAATGCGTAAGGATATTGCCGACGGCACTCGTTGATCTGTATGATTTGTGCAAAACAGCAAAGGCGCCATCGGCAAACACAGGCAATCAAAAGATAAAACCGGTTGCGGCGAAAGGCCGCCTTGGCCATTGCTCTTTGCGTTGAGGGCGGTAATCAGGGGAGTGTGTTATGCATGTGTCGGTTATTCGTGGGTTGACGGGTTTGTTTGTTTGCTGGCTGGCCTTTGATTTATCCGCATTGCCCCAGAACTTGCGCAATGATTGTCCGGAACGCAATGTTGCGCCCAAGGCATTTTCGCTGGTGCTGACCAATGGTTATGGCGATGTTTACCGGATGAACATGCTGCGTGACCGCAGCGCTTACCAGGCTTATCGCGGGGTTTGTTCCTATCGCGGATTTTCGCTGAGCGGCTGTTCGACCACGGGCGAAGTGGTGATGCTGCGCATCAAAGCCACGGCAACCATGCCGGAACACTATTCCATCGTTTCCACATCGTTGCGTTGGGGCACAACCATGTATTTTCTGAACGATGTTTTTCATCCGCTAAACTCTTCGGTGATGGCCGGCTATGAGAATTGGTATCCGTTTGACATGAGTTGCAGCGTGGCGATGTATATCAACAGCGGCGGTTTTGGCCATCCGGCGGTCAATTATTCCATGCCGGACATGCTGCAAGGCTCGTCTTTTGGAGTGATGAACCTGGAAGACCGTGGCGACTTGTTCCGGCCTGCCGGATTCTTGCCGGAGCCCAAGGCATTTTCGCTGGTGCTGACCAATGGTTATGGCGATGTTTACCGGATGAACATGCTGCGTGACCGCAGCGCTTACCAGGCTTATCGCGGGGTTTGTTCCTATCGCGGATTTTCGCTGAGCGGCTGTTCGACCACGGGCGAAGTGGTGATGCTGCGCATCAAAGCCACGGCAACCATGCCGGAACATTTTTCACTGCTTTCCACGTCCTTGCGCTGGGGCACGACCATGTATATTTTAAACGATGTTTTTCATCCGCTAAACTCTTCGGTGATGGCTGGCTATGAGAACTGGTATCCGTTTGACATGAGTTGCAGCGTGGCCTTTTATGTCAACAGCGGCGGTTTTGGCGTTGGCGAGCCGAAATGTCCGCCTGAACCGGTAACTGCCTGCCGGGATTCGTATTTTACCATGGATGCCGGCGCCGGCACAAATTTGATCGGCGCGCTTCTGCCGCTTAGCGGCGATTTATCCGATCTGGGTTTGTCTTATCTGGCGGCTTTGAACTTGGCCGTGAATGCGATGAGCAATGTGCCCGGCATGCCGCCGATCCGCCTTTTGGTGGAGGATACCGGCACGGACCCGGCTATTGCCTATGAGAAGCTGGCGACCTTGCGTTCCAATGGATGCCATCTTGTGCTTGGTCCGGAATCGAGCGAGGAATGCAGAATATTGAAGATATACGCGAATGAAAATGATGTGCTTTTGATCTCAAGTTCCGCTACGGCCATCCCATTGGCTTTGCCGGATGACAACCTGATGCGCTTGACGATAGACGACTCTCATCAGGCGCGGGCATTGGCGGATTTGCTTCTGGCAGATGGCATAACCGATCTTGCCGTTTTAAGCCGCTCTGACATTTATGGCGAAGGATTTCTGGAGGTGTTGATCAGGGAATACAATGCGCGCGGCGGAACGGTTTTTGCCACCAATTATTGTCCCAGAATCCCCGTTTTGATTCCGGAGGTAGTGTCGAATATCGCCGGACAGGTTGGCGTTCGCAGCGCAGTGAGGGGCGCCAATCGGGTGGGGATGGTTACGATTCTATTCGGCGAGGGGGTCAATGTGCTGGCGGCGGCGGCTGATCATCCGGCTTTTGGCGCAGTGCGCTGGTACGGTTGCGATGGCATGGCGCAAAATCATGCGCTTTTAACAAATGCTGCCGCAGCGGCTATGGCTGCAAGGACCCGTTATGTTTGTTCGACGTTCGGGCGTTTTACCAATAACTTGTATAACGTGGTTGAAAATGAAATAGGTCTTGCCACTGGCAGCAGCTTTGTGCCGCATTATCCGATGTCCATGTATGACGGTTTCTGCCTGGCAGCGCTGGCTTTGCAGGCCACCGGCAGCACTCAGACGATGGCTTCCCTGATTGCCGCCATCAGAGCCGTGGCCGGCAGCTACAGCGGCTGCACCGGCCCGATAATCTTTAATGCCGCCGATGACCGCGCCGCCGGTTCTTATGATTTTTATGAGGTGGATGAGGTGTCCGGCGCTTATCAGTGGCTTGATTTGCGGGGCAAACTGCCGGTTGCGCCCGGAAACATTACGGCCAGTTGCGGCGCTGATGCTTCCGGCATCAGGGGGGGTTGGAATTCGTGCAGTGGCGCGGCAAAAGATGAATTGTTTGGTTC